>NZ_CP184123.1:0-2921 GCF_052474525.1 Methylomonas sp. HW2-6 | reverse complement strand
CCGACCAAGCCAGCGTTCCGACGAACGGAGTCCTGCAAGTGCGGTTTGACGAGCCGGTGAGCGGTTTGAGTTTGGGTGGAGTGGAACTGCGCAAAGGCGGCGACGTGATCGCGGTGACGCGGGAACTGAGCGGGGACCGGAGGACGCTGACGCTGAAATTGCAACAGCCGTTACAGCCGAACACCGGCTACAGCCTGCACGTCGAAGGCGTGGAAGACCTGAGCGGCAACGTATTGGCGAGTGCCGAGGACAGAAGCTTTACGAGCGGTGCGGGAGCCGACCTGCAAGGCAACGGTCTGGCGCAATACAGCCCGGCGAACGGCGCGACAGGGATAGGCTTGAATGTCAAACCGGTACTGACCTTCAACGACCGGTTGAACCCGTTGGCGGTGAACAGCGACACGATTGCGCTGTACGACACCGCGACCGGGCAGCGTCCGAGCGTGAGCTACAGTGTCAGCGCAGACGGCAAGACCGTGACGTTGACGCCGAGTGCTGCGTTGACGGCGAGCCGGCAATACCGGGTTTACATCTCCAACTGGGCAAGCTTGACCGACCAGGCCGGGAACGGAATTGGCTGGACCTATTGGACATTTACGACGGGTACGGCCAACGACCAGGAAGCACCGTTAATCAGCGGACAAAACATCCAAGACGGCGCGACCGGCATCGCGGTGAACAGCAAACTGCGCTTCGTACTCGACGAAGCGGTCAGTCCGTTCAGTCTATCCGGCAGCGTGCATTTGCAACTCAACGGTGTCGAGGTGGCGGGCACCGCCGTACTGGGCAGCGACAACCGCACCATCACCTTTACCCCCAGCAGCGCGTTGGCGGTTAACACCGAGTACAGCATTGTCCTGGACGGTCTGTACGACTATATCGGCAACCGATTGGCGGCGGTCACCAGCCGTTTCACCACCTCCAGTTCGGCCACCGCCGACACCACAGGCCCGAGCGTCGTCATTACCCCGGCGAGCGGCAGTACCGGCGTCAGCGCGACAGCGCCGATCGTCTTCAGCTTTAACGAAGAGATCGATAGCACCAGCCTGGACAGCGGCATCTATGTCCAAGCCGACGGCTTCAGCGGAAATGTGGCCGGAACCCTCAGCCGTAACGGCAGCATCGTGACGTTCACCCCGTTAGTAGCCTTCCCCGGTAACACCCGGATCTGGGCCTATGCCAATGGCGTACAGGACATTGCCGGCAACAGCAGCGGCTATCGCTACAGCTATTTCAACACCGGCACCGGTGGCGACACCGTCGCACCGCAACTGGTGTCCATCACCCCGAACGACGGAGCGATGGACGTGTACGGCAACAACCCGATCGTGCTGAGTTTCTCCGAATCCCTGAATCGGAGCACCGTCAACAGCAACAGCGTCGGCCTATTCGTCAACGGCAACATCGTCAGGCCGTCGATCAGCTTCTCCGGCGATAACCGCACGGTGACGTTGAACTACAACCTGCCGGCCTCCAGCGTCGTGACGGTCCTGCTGACCAACGACATCAAAGACCTGAGCGGCAACCGCTTGGCCGATGCCGCCAAAGTCTTTGCCACCGCGGCGGATGTCGACACGGCACGGCCGAGTATCGTCACGGCCTTGCCGGGCAATGGCGCTTACAACGTGCTGTCGAAAAACAAAATTGTGCTGTACAGCAACGAAGCGCTGAAAGCCACTAGTTTGCCAGCGGCATTACATGTCTCGCAAAACGGCGTGTTGATCAAAGGCACCCCGCAATTGCTCGGCGACGGCCGGACCCTGGTCTTTACGCCGGAACAGCCGTGGGCGAAAGCCGCCTACATCGAAGTGTTCCTCGACAGCACCGCGCAAGACCAAAGCGGCAATGCCTTGAACAGCTTCCATAGCCAATTCCGGATTGAAGAAGATCCGGCGCAGAAGGCACCGTATGTGATTGCGACCGGCTGGAGCGGCAGCAAACTGAATCCGGTATTGGACTTGCAATTCAACGAAGCGCTAGACCCGGCCAGCGTCAGCAACAGTACGTTCGCGTTGCGGTACTACTACTACGGAGCCGAAATCCCGACAACGGTGAGTCTGCTGAAAGGTAACCGCGTAGTACGCCTGCAACCGACCGAATTGCTGCAGACTAACCGTGGCTATCAAATCGGCATTCGTGCCGGCGTCAAAGACGCCAGCGGCGTGGCAGCGACCTACAACAGCGATTACGTCTACTACTATTCGACGGCGGCGGACGCCTTGGAGGATACGGTAGCGCCGAAAGTCACGGCGCTGAGTCCGGCGGACGGAGCGGAACAGGTCGGCATCAACAACCGCATCTCGATGCGCTTTGACGAGTCCGTGAATCCGATCAGCTTCTTAAGTGACGATCCCGACCTGCCGCTGGCGCAAGTGCCGAACTACAATGCGTCGACCTACTCGTTGAATTTCAGCGACAGCAACCGGCAAGTGACCTACATCCCGCACGAACCTTGGCCGGCGGACAGCGACGTCACGGTGGCGGTGGACAAAGCCGAAGACTACGCGGGTAATCTGGTTACCCCGTTGAGCCACACCTTCCATACCGCCAACGGCCCGGATACCGCGGCGCCGGCGGTAGTAGAGTGGAGCATGGCGGAGAGCGCGACTGACGTACCGGTCAATGCCGTACTCAAAGTCCGCCTGAACGAAGCTATCGATCCGGTGTCGGTCACGGACAGCAGTTTCTACCTGTACGACTACACCACCGGAGCCCATGTAGCGGCAACCCGGAGTCTGAGCGACGACGGCCGAACCTTGATCTTGGTACCGGAACAGGCGCTGGCCGTCAGTCGCAACTACCGACTCTACGTCTACTACGTCCAGGACATGAACGGCAACAGCGAGTACGACACGCGCTATTTCACCACAGCGATCGCAGCCGACAACACCGCGCCGCAGGTTAGCGCGTACAGCGTGGAG
>NZ_CP184122.1:0-186457 GCF_052474525.1 Methylomonas sp. HW2-6 | reverse complement strand
GCCTCCCACCACCGAGATTGGTTGTTTGAATTGTTAAAGAGCTATAGCGTTTAATCTCGCGTGGGCACAAAAACCGTGCCCACCGGGCTCATGCTGCGGAACCGCGATGCGTTCCGCCTTACGAGGTGGCGGAAAGCAGATGATTGTGCTTGGTCAACACATGCTCCAGCGGAGTCAGCCAATTGACCAGATCGGCGCAAACCGCCACCACGCCGTGGTAGTAGATGACATTGGCAAACAGGTCGACCGGAATCTTGAAGTAGGCGTAGTCGAGCAGCGCGTAGCAGACTACGAATAGCGTGAAAGTGAGCCATTCACGACTTTTTCCAATGAAATTCGTGTTGTTACTCACTTACAAAGAAATCCTTGCCTCTACCTTGCAGCCTGGGTGCACGTTATCGGGTTAAGTCCTATTTTTATGTGTATGCCGCCTGTACCCGAATTACTGCAGCAAACCGTGTAGACGTCGCTTGATTGATAGCACAGTTTCATGCCATGCAGGATAGTCTTGCTCATTCTCTTCCCAAAGCTGCTTCAGTTCGCTGTTATCGCCAAGAATGCGATCAATCGCCTGTAACGCAACAGGAATTAACTTCGACGTATCCAGCGCCTCGTGGTTCTTCACCCACTGACGCACGTCGTCAGGTAAATTCGTTGATGGATTACCGCTAAAGGCTACGATAACCTCACAGGTACACAAAAAGCGCGATCCTTCAGGTGCCTCTATGTAATCGGCAGCATTTAGAACAGCATAAATCGCGTTACTTAGAATCTCTAAACCATGAGCGGCTGCCAATTCGTTCATCCAATCTGCCGCATCATCATTATCAAAAACTCCGCTATCCCATGCACCCATGTATTTTTCTATTGTGAAAAAATTAAAAGTCTGAAAACTTACATCCAAGCTTATTCTCAAATTCTGGAATGAGCCTTCCGCTTTGTTCCCGCATTTCGCGAGCGATCAATTCGGGTATCTCTCTAAGCCCTTGCCTAAGACCTTTTACGATTTCTCTGCCTAATTTTGAATCGACGCCGTCAGCCAGCATTTGCTTAAGTTGAGTAACTGATTCATCGTAACTATTTGCGTAAGCAATAAGCTGCTTATTTTCAGTTTCTTTAAAAAGTACTATCAATTGCTCACAAGCTGCCATCATAGTATTAATTTTCGAAAGTGTTTTTTCTGTCATGGAAATGTACCGGGAGTTGTTACTGGCCCAAACCTTGGTCTCGATGGCGAATTATCCGGTAATGGGCCAAATTGATCGATTGATCGGTTGATATAGCTTGGGCGGTTAATGTTGAAATCTGCAACACCGTTGATTTTGTTTCTTGCATCACCACCTACGCTTTGCGCACCTCCATTGTAGTCAATCAATTGCTGCTCACGCCCGCGGATTGCCCCATAATCTGTGGAAACCTGATCAAGTACAGGTGCGGAAAAGCCTTCTGCATTCAACAATGGCTGACCAGCGGCACGT
Organism: Methylomonas sp. HW2-6; assembly: GCF_052474525.1. NCBI lineage: Bacteria > Pseudomonadati > Pseudomonadota > Gammaproteobacteria > Methylococcales > Methylococcaceae > Methylomonas > Methylomonas sp. HW2-6. The sequence continues at coordinate 184,979 of NZ_CP184122.1, read as the reverse complement.
CTATTTAGAATCTGCTGAACCGTTTCGTCAGCAAACCCACTCGTTCTGCCGGAATAGACATCATTAGTAACTGGATTTGTCCGTGTGTATGTTACATAAACTTCCGTTCGATCTTGGCGAGTATCACCAGAAAGCGATAATGGCAGCAATAATGCACCTATCGTCGGACTAACAGCTGCGCGGCTAGCCATGCCCATTATACTGTCAGCCAAACTCCCTGCGGTAACTTCAGCCCCAATTGCACTGGCTGTCGCCCCAAAAGCTAGTGAATTACCAGTAGAGATGCCACCAATGCCTGCTCCACCCTGATTCGAAGCATAATAACTGCCGTTCTGCGAGGCGAACTGGACACTCAGCGGATTCAGAGCATTCAATCCTGTCGGGTCGGTCAAGTTGACTGGGCTATTGTGGACGTACGCGTAGCGGTTGAGCCCATCGACGTAGCCCAAGGGGTCGCGCTGGGTAAACCGTGTTTGGTTTGGATCGTAATACCGCGCCCGATAGTAAATCAGCCCGCTGGCGTCGGGCTCTCTGCCGGTATAGCCGTAAAGCGGAACGGTTCCGGTGCCGCCGATCTTGGCGCCGTAGGCGTCGAAACGTTGCGTGGCTGTTATTGCTTTTGCCGCATTGGTGGTAGCGAGGACTGAGCCCAGGCCGTCCTGGTGGTAGTACTGGGCCGTGGCGGTCGGCAGGTTGATGTTACCGGTCAGCCGGGCCAAGGGGTGGTCGGTACCGGCCTGCACGTAGACGGCATTGGCGGTGGTCCAGTTGCCGCTCGGGTATTCGGCGTAGATCGAGTTTCCGTCGTAGTGGTAGTTGGTGACGGTGGCGCCTTCGCTTTTCCGGATTCTTCTGCCCTGGTCGTCGTATTGGTAACCGGCGATGGTGGCGCCGTTGACCTGAATTTGATTTAGCTGGCTGAGGCTGTCGTATTGGTATTGGCTTTGGCTGCTGCCCGCGCAAGCCGTATCGCTGGTCCGGGTAACGGCAGTACCGCTGCATTTTTTGCTCTGGTTGCCGGCGTCGTCGTAGAGATAGGCTTCCAGCAAGGTGCCGTTGAGGTCGGTTTGCCGGACTTCGGTCAGTTGCTGGCCGGCGTTATGTCGGTAGGCCGTGGTGGCGGTGGCCGGGTTGCCGATTTGTTTCTGTACCCGGTTGCCGTAGACGTCGTGGCCGAAGCTTTGGGTTTGGGCCAGTGTACCGTTTTGGACTTGCGTCAGCCGGTCCAGTGCGTCGTAGCTGTAGGTGTAACTCAGCGTGGCTTGGCCGCTGAGGGTTTCCTGATTGGTCTTTCTTCGGCCCAGGCCGTCGTAACTGTATTGGCTTTGGGCAATGACGGTCGCGGCGTTTTTGTGGGCGATTTTGTTTAAGGAGTTGTCGGCGTTCCAGACCAGGGTTTGACTGATGCCGTTGGGATAACGGGCTTCGACCAGCCGACCGCCATTGTCGTAATCGAAAGTGTAGTGGTCGTAGTTGGGCGCCCACAGGCTAGTGAGGCGGCCGACCTCGTCGTACAGGTAGTCGGTGCGGCGGCCGTCGTTATCGGTCAGGCTGTCGAGCTGGCCGCCGGGGCTCCAGGCATAGCTCAGAGTAAGGTGGCCGCGGTTATCGTTGACGGTTGCCAAGCGGTGGCCGGCGTCGTAGCCGTAGTCGGAGGCGGCTTCGAGCTGGCTGCCCGGCGCCGGGCTCCAGGTTTCGGCGCGGATGGTTTGGCCCAAAGGGTTGCGGTCGTACTCGATTTTGCGGCCGTCTTCGGCGGTGACGCTCAGTAACTGGTGACCGTAGTCCCAGACGTAAGTCAGGGTGTGGCCTGAGCTGCCTGGCGTTTGTCGGGTCTTGACGTTGTTGTTCAGGTCGTAAGTGTAGGTCGTGACCTGATTGTTGGCGTCGGTCTCGCTGAGTTTGCGGCCGAAGTCGTCATTGACGTAACTGACTTGGGTAGTCACCGTGTCGCTGGCCGATACGCCGCTGTCGGCGTTGATGGCCGTGCCGCCGTCGGCTGTGGTCTGGCCGGCCTTGATTTCCGTCAAATGGCCCAGGTTGTTGTAGACGTAGCGGGTGACGGGGCGGATGGTTTGGTTGAAGGTGGCGCTAGTCGGGTTTTGATCGACATAAGCCGGCCCGGCCACCCGAACCAAGCGGCCCAGCGCATCATAACGCTTCAGGGTATCGCGGACGGACTCGGTGGAGCCGGCGGCGGGCGTGTCGGTGGTTTTAACCACCTGGCCCAGCGCGTCGTAGTCGAACTGGCGGATTTGGCCCAGGGTATAGCTGTCGATCTTGGGCTGGGTGACGCTTTTCAGGCGACCGTCCTGGCTGGCGTTCCAGTAACTGTAGAGCGTGCTATTGCCGTTGGGATCGGTGACCGACTTGACTCTCCCTGCGGCATCAAGCTTACGCTCCACAGCGTGCCCGGCTTTATCGTAAGCCTTGGTCCAGCGGTTGACCGCATCGTAGTCAAAACCCAGCGTGTAGTTGTCCGGGTCGGTGATTTGGGTCAGGTTGCCGGCGGCGTCGTAGCGGTATTGACTGACGTGGCCGCCGGCGTCCAGAGTTTGCACAAGGCGGCCGGCGTTGTCGTAACGGCGAAAGGCGGAATCCCAGAGCCGGCTTTGCCCGTTTTGGTTCAAGACCAGTTCCTGGCCCGTCAAACGGCCGTCGCCGTCGTAAAAATAGTCGCGCGGCTGGCCGGCGGCATCGGTGCCGGTGATGGGCAGGTTGTCGGCATCGTAACTGCTACTGACCGTCTGCCAGTCGCCGTCTATGCCTAGGGTCTGCCGGCCCAGGCTGTCGAATTGCAGCGTGGCGCTGTCGGCCGGGTCGGCGGCGTTGATCAGGCCGTCGCCGGTCTTGTCGCCCAACCGCGCGATCTGGATTGGATACAGGGTGCTGGCATCGTACGTGGTGGTGACGGTCGGTCCGGTGCCGCCGGTAAAGTTGCCCAGCGTGGCGCCGCTGAAGTCGCGCAGGGTTTTGCTTTGAGTGGGCTGGCCGCTGGCGGCGTCGTAGTTGCGCTTGGTCCAGGCGGCAATGTCGGCCAGAGCCGGGGTGGTGCCGGCAGTCGGCACTTTGCCGGTCTTCAGTTTGACCGTGTCGGTCAGATTGCCCTTGGTGTCGTATTTCAGCAAAGTCCAATTGCCCAGGGCATCCTTGATCCGTTGCGGAGCGTTGAAGGCCGTGAAGTCGTAATATTCCGTGTTGGCGCCGGAGGGCTGGGTGATGCGGGTAACGTTGCCGGCGGCATCGTATTGGTATTGCGTACTTAGACTGGCCGGGTCGGCTTCGCTGAGGCGGTTGAAGGGATTGGCGGTATCGTAACTGTAGGTATGGGCGGCGCCGGCTTCGTCGACGATGCGTAGCGGGTTGCCGTTGGCATCGAACGTATGCCGGCGTTCGAAACCGCGCTCGTTGACAGTGACGGTTTCGCGGCGAAAATCCTGGTACCGGAAGGTGGTGGTTTCCGGCAACAGCGTGCCATTGTTATGCCGCTGGTGACGGAACACCCGGCCGTCCACGTAGTAGGAAAACCGCATGCCTTCGCCTTGCGGGGATGTGGTGGTCTTCAGGGCATGGTTCAGGTTTTGGCCGTCGGCGCTGCTGTAGTAGGCATACGCGACTGGGGCATGCTGATTGGCGACGGCCAGCGGGCTTTTGTAGCTGGTCAGGTTGCCGTTGCCGTCGTAACCGTACTGGTGGGTTGCCAGCACCGCGCCGCCGATGGCGAGCACTTGCACTTGGTCGATGTGATTCGCCGTGTAATGAAACGCCAGTTTACGGCCCGGGCCGTCGGTCACTGTGCACAAATAGTTGCCGCAACCGGTGTTGTAAGCCAGGGTCAAGGTGTTGAGGTTGCGGTCCTTGATGGTCAGCAGCTTGGCCAACGTGCCGGCCGTCGTGCCGGCATTACTTTCGAAGCCATAACGCAGGCCGTTTTTTTCGGTGACGCTCCAGCTGCCGTCGGCTTCGCGCTTCAAGACCGAATACACACCCGGCGCGGCCTGGAAGGTGCTATTGGCTGGGACACTGCTGCCCGATAAGCGGAAGAAACGCTCGGCGCCGGTGCCGTCCAGCCAGCCGACCTTGATGTAACCGGATTCGACGCCGTAAAAGTTCAACTTGTGATTAAAGCTATGAGTCCAGCCGAAGCCCAACGGGCCATCTTGGGGCTTACGGCTGTTGTAGTTACGCTCGAATACCAGCGGCAAACCGCGGCCCGGCAGCGAGAGGTCGCGCTCCGCGTGGTACAGATTGCCGGTCGCCAGATTGACCGGGTCGCCGCCCCAGCTTTGCAGGGCGTTCAGGCCGTTGGACAGCGTGGTGGAGTTGGCCGGTAAATTGCCGAAGAAGTTGGCGGGCAGGTAGGTTTCGCGGGGGTAGTAGGTAGTAACCGGGGTGGGGAAGATCAATGGCCAACCGCCGCCTAGACTACCATCGATCATCGCGGCCATGTAGCTTTTACTTTGATTCTCCACCATGTAAACCCCGCCGTTCCAGGTTTTCGGCTGATTGCTACCATCGGTGTAGGCTATTTTTTTCTTGGGTACGGTTACCGTGGCACCATCGGCGACGTAAGTCGTAATTTTCGTTTTATACGGATCCATGCTGGTATCCATCAACGTTGCCCAGTTACCGATATTCGCCGAGGTGAGCGTCACCAAGGGATTCGTGCCGGCCGATTCCGCGGCAAACTGCATGCCGCGCACCGTGGACACCGCATCGGTACGAATCAGCTCCTGCCAGATGAAGTGTTCGTAAGCCGATGCGCTATAGGACAGTAGCTTGAAAGTAGGCCATGTTTCGGCCACCCTGGCAGCGGTATCGGTTGCGGTCGTATCCAGTTTGACTACACGGAAGAGATTGCCAAGTACGTCGATGTAAGGTCCGCTTGGACTGACCGCAAACGGCAGGTCGAATAGGTAATCCACTTTGAGTCCGGCGGCGGTCAAGCCCAGGTGGACTCCGCTTTCGGCGCTGACACCGTTTAGTTCGCCCAAGTATCGGCTGGCATCCGTAACGTAACGCAGGTATTTCAACAAGGCGACGTGTAGTAACTCGCCTTCGGTATTGTCGTAAGCGGCGGCGTTGGCAGGCGTCGGCGCGGTAGGTGTGGATTGAACGGTTTGAATTAGTTTGTCGACTCGTTCGCCGATTAATCTATCCGAGCCTTGGCGAGCATAAGCCATCAGCGCGTGATGGGCGCCGGCGATAACATTGGTGTAAACGGTCTTATTGGCGCAATGTTGATCGGGGTCTAGCGTGCTGTTGGCGGGATCGTCATTGGGACAGAACGGTTGTTGCGAGGTGTCGTCCAGGATCACCTTCATAATCAGACGATGCTTGGTACCCAAGGTGACTGACCCGTTACCGGTCGCTTGCGTCATACCTTCGACTTTTATGACCGGTTTTAGGTTGACCAAGTTGGGCGGTACGGCCAAATCGCCGTTCCAAGCGTTCCATATTGTTTGCGACGCGGCATCGGCCGGTATGTAGGAGAGCGTTAGGCGCTGATGGGCGATGGACGGTAACGACAGGATTTGTTCTGCGATGAGATCAGTGCCGCTGCTATTTTTGACTTTGATAGAGAGCCGGTAGCGGTGGCTGGCGGGAAGAGTAGCGGTCTCAGGCGATAGTGAGCCGCTCCAATTCACGAATTGTTCGACTCGGTATGGCAACGTAATTGGCAGAATGTCGTAACTCTTCGCAGCTTGTTCACCTGAATATGGCACGTCCAGCAAAGTATTTTCCGCGTTTAAGCCTTTTATGAAGGCTTCCACCTGTGCAGCATAACGTTCGTGAGGCAGAACGTTGGTACGGCTGGACAGATATCCTGTAGTGCTGTAATCGAATATGACGTTGGATTGAATATTGGCAATTCCCGGTTGATAGGTTTTGTCTTTGAAGCTAGGATCAAGTGGAATCCAGCGGTAGCCCGAATTGTCGGATGCCGCGCCCCGGTAATTGCCGTAAGGCAAACAGGCTTCGACCCAAACGTGACGCAATTTAACCCCAAGGGGCGTTCCCGTGGCAGTTCCGTCACTGGTTATCTTGCGAGCATCCGGATTTAAATTGGCTGAAAGGATGGCTTGCGCCGCAGAATAGCTTTTGGCACCGATCCAGCGAGGCGCACGGCCGTTAGCTCCCCAGTTCGAATAATCGTCGTGGACCAGGATGTCTCCCAACACGTACCGCGCCGGAATGTTGGATGCGCGCAATAGCGCTATCAATAATGAGGCCTGATCGGAAGCACCGCCGGCGCCGCTATAAAGGGTTCCGACGGAACCTTTCATCGAACCGAAGTAGGGTTCGAAGCGGATTGTGTTGTAGACGTGTTGGAACATCTTGACCGGCGAATAGTTGAGTTTGGCGGCCAGATCCCGTATTTCCTGGGAGATCACCACGTCTTCCGTTGCGGCTAAATCGGCCGGGGCATAACCGCACGCCGCGGCCTCATTGGGCGTTGACGGCGCTGCAGCTTCAGCCGGTTTGCCGAGTATGTCCAACAGAAAGGCATAGTTTGGCTCTTCGGGCTTGAAAGGACCGGCGCTAAGGTAGCGCGGCAATTTTTTACTGGGTTCCGCCGCTGTTGTTTCGACTTCGGCTCTCAATCGGGTTGTCGGCGTCGGCTGTCCTTGCTGCCCTGAATCCTCTGCGGGACGGTGGGAATGTAAAGCGCGTAGCTCCGCCTTGGCTTGATCTAACGCGCGCCGTCGTGCGCGATCTTCTCGCACTGAGGTAAATCCAGCCAAAGATCGATCGATACGCTCGAAGCGTTGGGATATATGCTGGGTGTAACGGTCGAAATCATCGATTTTGTCGGCAATTTTTAGAGTCAAAAGGCGATTGCGCATGCCTGCCAGTTCACTTTCCACTTCCTGTCGCAAATCGGCGATTTCTGTACGTTTCGACTCTAGCAGTTCCCTTTTGCCAGATAGCGGGTTAGTCTCGCCAAGTTTTTGATGCTCTTCCTCTTTTTCAGCTTCTTCGATCAATTCGGCGGCTTCGTCCAAATGCAGACGTAATTGTCGGGCCAAACCATGTTCAGGCTGTTGATGTACATTTAGCAACCGCTGCACGACGGTATCCGGCAATTCCGTGGAAGCATCTGTTTTGGCGTAAACCAAAGAAATTCCCAGCCAAATCAGTGCCAAATAGCTGGCCGGAATCAGTGGACGAAGTGTAAATCGCTGTGGCATGAAGAATTCCTTATTGAAGGCCAATTATTGGGTCTTGTTTGTCGCCGGTATTCGGTTCGGATTAGGTTTGTCGATCGATGATGCGGTCCGACTTTTCGTTATCTTGGTACCCGAACGCAGCAGGGCGAAGGATTTTATGAACCGGGTTGGTAGGTGTTTAATTTGGTCCAGCGATTTTTGATGCTCACCGCGATGAACAAAAGTAACGACGTCATGGTGGCCATAGCCCAATGAGGCAGCTCCGGCACTTGAACCGGAACGGTCACGTTAATTTGACTGGTAACCGAGGTCTGTCTGTCTGCAGAGGCAACTTGGTAAACGAAGTTGAATGCTCCTCGTGTTGTTGGAGTGCCGCTGATCTCGCCTGTCGAGCCATTTAAGGCCAAGCCGTCCGGCAACTTTCCCGTAATGATCGACCACGTATTGGGTGAGACACCACCGTTGCCGTTGAGTGTGGTCGAATAAGGTTGATTCAGTGTGGCAGGGATCAAGCTCGCGAAGGTTGTCAGGCCGGAAACACTCATGCCGTTTCCTTTTGCCAATATCTTGCTGTCAGCAATATTTGGGTTGGTGCCGAGCAAAGTTGGCGTTTCCACTCCATCTGGTAGTCCGTCCTTGTCAGTGTCAGCTAATACCACGGCAGGCAGAGCAGTCAGAATGGTCGTTGTCGAAAGGGCGTCATGGGCACCCCAACTGCCATCGCTTTGCTGTTGCCCCATCAAAAAATTTTGTGCATCGACTACGGCGGCGTCTGTGCCAAGCACGACTGTCAATGCGCGATAAGCAGCTACGGTTTCGGGAACAGTGGCGAAGGCCCCTTCGCCGAAACCGCCGCCGGGTAACTTTTGCTTTGTCTTCAACCAAGCAACGCCGTTGGACAAAACTGTTGCGAGGGCCGTTGCGCCGCAAGTGTCATTTCGGTATCGGTTGAGTACGATCAAATTGTAGGCTGTCGCTAAAACGCGGCTGGCTTGAGCCTCACCGTTACCGGGCGGTAGAAAATAAGGCCAGCCGCCGTCACCGTTGCGCCGGCCGACAATGCTACAGACGGTGTAGCCTTCCTGGGCGTAAGGAATACCGCTGGTTTTGATTGCTTCCAACGCCAGTGCGGTATCGGGAAAACTAGTGCCGTAGTGATCGTAGGCTCCCCAAGTTCTGGCGGGGGATGCCTCATCGTTCCTCCAAGCCAAAAGTTGAGTAACCAATGCCGAGGTATCGCGCCCCGCTCGTGCTAAAGCAATAATTTGTCTAGCCAGCGTGTCTGTGCTGGCGGCCCGATGGTTTTGCAGCCAAGCTACGCCGGCAGCAAATGTTTCGCCGTTTGTGACTCCTGCATTGATTAAGGCTTCTATAGCCGCTGCTGTATCTGCCACTTCTAATCCCGGAGTCCCGTGCCAACCGCCGTCGCTGTTCTGACTGGAGATTAACCATGCTATTCCTTTCAATCGGGCGTCTTCGGTCGTTACTGCGCGAGTTGATGTCGAAACAGCCGCGCTTAACCATAGTATCGGTATCATCCACTGTCTCATTTCTTTGGTTTCCTCGGCATCTTCAGATCGAAAATTCGACTTTATCGGTGTAGGTTAAATTTTTCCGAGGATCTAAAAGCAGTTAACGTGCCACATAAGTTGCTGGAAGGGGTTGATTGGTATTGGAGGCCGGAGTCCTGCGTTGACGGGCGTCGACAAGTCAAAAAACGAGATTGACAATTCGAAAAGCACTGCTGCTTACGATGTTAATAATTTATCTATGTTATATAACCAGATTCAGTAATATTTTTTTGGTCAAATGCCTCATCTTTTAATTTTATTAAACAAGTATTAACATCGTCTCCTGACAGTAGTGTTATACGCCGTCTGCTGGGACTGTGCGAATGAATAGTTTTGTTTCACAGGCGATTTATGAACTTAGGTGTCTATCAGTATATGAGTATTATTTCAGGTGTGGTTGATCGTATTGCTGTCCGAAGTTTTTTCAGGGCATTTATTTTTCCGATGGTTTTTTTGATGTTGGCCACGGTTTTTGAAGGTACATATACAAGCATAAGCGATAGTGCCTTGAATCGGTTTTATCTTAACTATTTGGCTGATGCCAGCGCATTTTTGATTAACTGGTCGTTGCCAAATGAAAACGTGAATGCCTATCAAAACTTCATAACCTCTGCTCATGCACAGTTGGAAATTTCTAGAACTTGTTCAGGCAGTTCGCCATTTTTTTTCTTGGTAGCGGCAATATTGGCTTTTTCAGGGGCTACATCAGACAAAATGATTGGGGTTGTTTGCAGTGCGCTACTGGTGGTGTTTTTAAATCAAATTAGGATATTAAGTTTGTATTTAACAATGGCGTATATCCCGGATAAGTTTTTGCTCTTGCATTTTTATGTTGCGCCTATGGTTATGATTGCTTGTTGCTGTGTGTTTTTTATATGGTGGGCTTTTTACGCGCTAGGTAAAAAACATGGATAGTATTATTAGTTTGGATTTGGCTGTTCGAGTATCGATCATCTGGCTATGCATCTCGTTGTTGAATTTTTTACTGGGGAATCGGTTTGCAAATATTAAAAAGGATATTTTGTTTATAACGGTATTCAGATTTTTGGTTGCATGGATCGCATTATCAGTATTGTTTTTTAAATATGAAAGCTGCGTCGCGGCATTGTTTTTGCCATGTTTCGAATTTGTGATTAATTTTGTGCAGGATGATTACGAGGCAACATTAAGTATAGTCAAACAGAAAAGTTGTTTGATTCAACTGACGAGCATTTTAAAGCGCGATATTGCTCAGCTTCAGCAGGGAAGCAAAATGGCTTCTTTTATCGATAGCTTGCACTTTGTTATGTCTCAGGCCTTACTTTTTTCCATCTTATGTGCTTGGCCGGTAAAACTACTTAGTTCGCGGCTTAAGCTTTTCTTGCTTGGTGTTCCACTGGCTTTTTTGCTGGCTGGATTAACAACCCCAATTCTGTTGGCAGGTATGAGCGAAACTACATTTCAGCATTTCGACAAAACCTATGAAAGCAGTCATCCGCACTTGTGGCTATCGACCTGGGCCGGATTCATTGAAAATATTGGTGGTTGGGTTAAAAGTCTGATTTTTGCGATATTGGGGGGCTTGATATTGCAAGGCTTCTGGTTTTCGTCTGCCAGCATCCCTGTTTCCGAGGAAAACACATTGGGGCAATGACAATGCTGTTAGCAGGTTGGTGGAAACTTTTTTTGGCTTTGAATGACTCTATATTTAGTGGCGATGAAGCCACTTTCCTACTAAATGCGGGTTCGATTGAGCAAAATTAGCGTCTAAAATATGGTTTTTCACCAACCTGTTAGGGAACCTCTAAAAATCCAATAATAATCGCTGGCGAGGCTTAAAACGGCCTCAAAAGCCGACTTTTTCAGATAATCACCTTCCTATCGAAGCCTTTTCGACCCCGATGGGCGTCATCAGGACGCAGCTGCCCTGCGAATGAGGCAAAAACGCCGATTGTTGTACGCCAAGTTCATGAAGCCGATACGCACTTCGGCGAGAGCCAGGCCGACGCAAAGGACTGACTTTCCGCCCTATTGTGCCATCCAGGCAAACACGTGCTCGACCCGACAACTGGTTTTGGATCGGGTGCTGTTGCCTTGTTTTTCCCGGTCGGTCAGCGGTTTGCCGCGAACTCCTTTGCGGTGAATCCGGCTTCGGTCGCTTCGGATCGATAGGCACTGTCGGCCCAGACGTCGCGGCTGGTGTTGCCGCTATCGAGCAAGCCGTTCAGGGCTTGGGAGTCGTGGACGCTGGCATCGGTGGCGGCGTATTTGCGCACCAGCTTGTGAGCATTATCAACGTTGACGTGGTTCTTGTATGCGAACGGCTATAGTCGCTAGAAAAAACACGAAGGTATGGCTTTCGCTCATATTACTGGGTGCACACCGATACTGCCTGTGATTATTTGTTGGGCATAAAAGAGCCGCATGGAGTATGTCTGTCATTGTTGGGCCTTAGAAGGTCAGGGCAATGAGTCTGGGATTGGCATGGTCGTGTCTGGGGACTTGATGTTTGAAGCCAGACTCTGAAAATGACACCCTATAGATTTTAATGGTAACAAAAGGAGTGTAGTCATCTTCTGGCATAAATGTCCAAAATCGACCGGTGTCAATGTCAGAAAACGACTGCACCATCTTATTGGGCTAGAACCACTTAGTGCAGTCAACTATTGAGCAAAAAAATATCAATAGACATCTGCACAGTGCGTCATTATGCTCAATACTTCTCTTCACTGAAGTGAGTATTTGGTATGGAACCCGAGTCCACTAAATTCACTGAACAGGGAGTGTTGACCTTATCTCCGGAACATTGGGAGTTGGCTCGTAAGCGAGCCAGTATCATTGGCCCACTCGCGGCCCTAGAAACCGTTGGCCATCAATCAGCCGATGAAGCCGCCCAAGAATTGGGTATCTCCAGAAGACAAGTTTATGTCCTCATTCAAAGATTCCGGCAAGGTACCGGGTTAGTGACGGATCTTGCCCCAACACACACCAGTGGGGGCAAAGGTAAAAGGCGATTAGTCGAAGCGGTAGAAAATATCATCCGTGAATTGATACGGAAAAAGTTTCTGACTCGGCAAAAGCTGACTGTCGCGAAACTTTACCGGCGTATTAAACAGGAATGTAAGACTAGAGGATTACCGGTTCCCGCCCGTAATACGGTTGCCCTAAGAATAAAATGGTTGAATCCAGTGCAGGTGAAACAAGCACGGGAAGGAGCTGATGCTGTTCGATCTTTGTTATCAGCCGGCGGCGCCCCGCCAGAAATCACCGCCATTTTGGAAGAAGTTCAGATTGACCATACGGTAATCGACCTAATTGTCGTTGACGAACGCGACCGCCAACCTATTGGTCGACCGTACCTGACCATCGCTATTGATGTGTTTAGTGATTGCATTGTCGGTATGGTCGTGACGTTAGAGCCTCCGTCCACCGTTTCTGTCGGACTCTGTCTGGCCCATATGGTTTGCGATAAGCGTCCCTGGCTTGAAGAATTACAGTTAGGTGTCGATTGGCCTATGAGTGGAAAACCCAGGTCAGTTTATGTGGATAATGCGCCGGAATTTAAAAGCGAAGCGTTGCAGCGGGGCTGTGAACAACATGGCATTTTGCTGAGTTATCGTCCGCTAGGGCAACCGCATTATGGCGGTATTATTGAACGGTTGATAGGCACCATGATGGCGGATATTCATGAACTCCCCGGTACCACCTTTTCAAATCCGCAAGCTCGCGGCGATTATGATTCTGAAAAAAAGGCCGCGTTAACACTCCATGAATTGGAACGCTGGCTAACGATAGCGGTCGCTTATTATCATGGTGAGACACATTATAATGATCTACAAGAACCCCCGGCAAAGCGTTGGTCCAAAGGGCTTACCTTAAATGGCTCGCCGCCTGTTGTCACTCATGCAAAAGCATTTCTGATCGATTTTCTGCCGATTATCCGACGCTCCTTGACGCGTACCGGTTTTAGAGTCGACTACATTGATTACTTTGCCAATACGTTAAAGCCGCTAATTGCCCGGCGGAAGAAGGGCGGCACTATGTTCCTGATACGTCGCGATCCAAGGGATATTAGCCGTATCTGGGTATTGGACCCGGATAGTCAAAAGTATCTGGAAATTCCTTACCGCTCCTTGGAAAACCCTGCCATTACGTTGTGGGAACATCGTCAAGCCATCAAACGGTTGCGAGCTGAAGGTCGGGACCAAGTGGATGAAGTTTCTCTGTTTCGGATGATCGACCAGATGCGCGATATTGTCCACGATGCCCAAAAAGCCACGAAACGAACTAGGCGAAATAATGAGCGGCTTAAACACTTAACGCATTCGACAAAGAAAAGTAAACCCCAGATACCGCCTGATCCCGACCAATCGGAAATTAAGTCTGCCGTACCCTTCAGCGACATTGAGGAGTGGTAACGATGAAAGACAATTCTATTTTAGACCTATCCCATTTGACCCCTTCAGCCCAATGCTTGGCTCATCTCCAGTCTCCCGAACGGATCACGCATATACGTGCTGAACGATGGATCGGTTACCCGCGTGCGGTGGAGGCAGTCAATCAGCTGGAGACGCTGTATCAATGGCCAGCGAAACAACGCATGCCGAATCTCCTCATTATCGGGACGACCAATAATGGAAAATCCATGATTGTTGAAAAGTTTCGGCGTCAACATCTACCCAGTTCGAGCCCGGACTCTGAGCATATTCCTGTTCTTTGTGTGCAAATGCCATCCGAACCCTCGATACTTCGCTTTCATATAGCATTGCTTGCCGCGATGGGGGCGCCACTAAGGTCGCGTCAACCTATCGCAATCTTAGAACAACAAGCACTGAGCTTAATGCGCCGTATCGGCGTCAAGATGCTAGTGATTGATGAACTGCATAATATTTTGGCTGGTAACAGCAACAGCCGGCGGGAATTTCTTAACTTGCTGCGGTTTTTAGGGAACGAACTTCGAATTCCCTTAGTGGGCGTCGGCACTCGTGACGCCTATTTGGCTATTCGTTCCGACGATCAACTGGAAAATCGTTTCGAGCCCTTGATATTACCGTTATGGCAAGTTGACAAGGATACCTGTTCGCTGCTGGCAAGTTTTGTGGCGGCATTCCCCTTGCGCCGCCCGTCCAATATTGCGACCGACGACATGGCCCAGTATCTTTTAGCTCGCTGTGAGGGCACGATAGGTGAGCTGGCATTGTTGCTGACCAAAGCTGCTATTGCCGGTATCGAAACGGGTGATGAGGCCATCAACCAAAGGACATTAGCATTAGCTGATTACGCCGGCCCGAGCGAACGCCGCCGGAAATTTGAAAGAGAGCTCAATTGAAATCGGCTCAACGATGGCCGATACATCCGATCCCCGTCGAAAACGAAGCCTTATCGTCCTGGCTGTATCGAGTTGCCAGGTGTTACCAAATGGACTTGGAACATTTATTGGTTTATGAATGGGGACAGGGGCAATTGCTGGATATCGATATTCTTCCCCCCATAGGTTTTCTTGAACTCATTGCCCAACGTAGTGGTGTAGCATTGGAGAGACTACGTTTGATGACGATGTCGGGCTGGGTGCCTTGGTTATTTGACAGTCTGGACCCTGATCCTGATTCATTCGACAGTTATGTTCATCAAATGTCGGTTTTATTTCCCCACCCAAAGCATCAGCACAGATTGATACCGAGATGGCGAGCTTGGTTGCCCAAGCAAACCCTACAGCGAGCCTGTCCTAGCTGTTTGAATGAATCAGTGGGTCACGAAACATTTAAGCTGATGTGGCAGTTCCCTTTATTTATCAGCTGTCCCATTCACGGATGCTGGCTGCAATCTTATATTGGTGATGGCCAGCTGAGTTCCTGGCATCAACCGGATGCGGTATTAATACGTGAAGCTAGTGGCGCGATCAAGACAATGGATAGGCGAACCGAGCAAGCATTGACGTGTGGGCAAGTTGACTTGCCTAGACGACCTGTACATGCCGGCATTTGGTTCCGGCTGTTACGGGCGTTAATTGAAGAATTGAGTATGCCAATTTATATCAGCAGACTGCAATCGAAAGACCTTGCAAGGATATGGGCAACATGTGGCCACCCTGTTCGAGCAGGGCAAACTCGCCAGTATCCATTCGAAATGTTAGACCTTACGGAGCAATTGCAGTTTTTGGAAGCCTCTGCGGTGGCAATGAGCATGATAGAAAACCAAGAAATAAAGGCTCGGGGTAGTCTAGCCTCCTTATTTTGGCCTGAACCGGATCAAATCGTTGACGCTGGTGATCCGCTGCCTGTGCTTCCCGAACCGACTGAAAAAGAAATTCACTATTGGCAGATAGCCGAAAGATCGTTAGCAAAGACTATTGACGAGGCTCGAAAAAACCCAGTAGTCGCAAAAGCGTTGTTTACGGTTCTGCTGTTTGGTCGTCGAGATGCCAAGGCCATGCGAACAATCCGAACACATCTATCCGCTTTTGGAATTCCTGCGAAATGGTGTCACAATAAACCAAATTCTTACCCTTTATAACACATAGATAATATTACGGGTTATATGACATTTTTTGACGGTACTGGCGAAGTCTTCTAAACTGTCACATAAACGACCGTATAAGTGACAGGTGAAGAAATGCTAATTGGATACATGCGGGTATCAAAAGCGGATGGTTCTCAGGCATGCGATTTGCAGCGCGATGCACTCTTAGCCGCCGGCGTTGACCCCGCACACATTTATGAAGACCAGGCTTCTGGAAAACGGGAAGATCGCCCAGGTCTAGCCGCTTGCATCAAAGCATTACGCGAAGGGGATACGCTGCTGGTCTGGAAGCTGGATCGGTTAGGTCGTGATTTGCGGCATTTGATTAATACCGTGCATGATCTAACAGGCCGAGACGTCGGTCTAAAAGTTTTAACAGGTCAAGGGGCAGCCATCGATACCACGACCGCCGCTGGGAAATTAGTCTTCGGAATTTTTGCAGCACTTTCCGAGTTTGAACGGGAGCTGATCTCAGAGCGAACAGTCGCCGGTTTGGCTTCGGCTCGTGCCCGCGGGCGAAAGGGAGGACGCCCCTTTAAAATGACAGCCGCCAAACTGAGGTTAGCCATGGCGGCTATGGGGCAGCCGGAGACTGTGATCGGAAATCTATGTAAGGAATTGGGTATTGCCCGGCAAACTTTATATAGACATGTTTCACCCAAGGGGGAACTGCGACCAGATGGCGTGAAACTCTTATCTAATGGTTAGAAAATGGGTGGTGACTTCTCTTACCGGCAAAATCGGCCAAATGCGGTCAGCCGAGGTTGCGTCTGAACTGACAAGATCCACGCACGAAATTACCGTTCTCCTTTACAATGCTTGGCATGCGGAACATTCTCCTTCTTGTTTATGGTTTTTGCCTTTCATTCGTTGCTTGCGCCGAAGATGCAGCAATTGCGCAGCTGTTTCGCAATACTGGAGTCAACGGTACTATCGTCATCGAATCGCTCCACACAGGACAGCGTTTCATTCATAACAATCCGCGCTCAGAACAGCCATACGCGGCCGCTTCTACGTTCAAGATTCTTAATTCCATAGTCGGTCTGGAGGAAGGTGCGATCTCCGGTACGGATGCTCAATTCCACTGGGATGGAACCCAGTACGAATTCACTGACTGGAATCATAATCAGACTTTGAAGAGCGCATTCAGGGTCAGCTGTGTGTGGTGCTATCAACAGTTGGCTAGGCGAGTTGGATCAGCGAGGTATCCAGCATATATACGGCAAGCACACTATGGTCATTTAGATGAACCATTCAATGAAACGGAGTTCTGGCTGGATGGTTCTCTCACGATCAGCGCAGCGCTGCAGGTAACGTTTTTACGACAGATCGTCGAGCGCAGCTTGCCATATAAGGCAAGCAGCTATGACACGTTGAAGGAGATTATGCTAGCTGAAGAAACCCCAAGGTATCGGTTGTATGCAAAAACGGGGTGGGCGACCCTGACGGCACCGAATGTTGGCTGGTATGTTGGCTACGTGGAAACACCAGAAGACATTTGGCTATTTGCCCTAAATCTCGATACTCGAGATGCTAAAGACTTGCCCTTGCGAATACAGATTGCCAAAGATGCTCTGCAAGCCAAAGGCATCTTACCTTAAAGCCAAGATCAGGTATTGATGTAGGCCAATGCCCGCTTTGGGTCGAAATGCCACATTCGCAATCTCCCCGTAAGATATTTCTAACCAATCCACCCTATTAAAGTAGTGCAGTCGTCTTCTGATATTCGTGCAGTCGTCTTCTGACATTGACACCGGTTTCGGACAGTCTTTAAAAGACATGTACTAAAGTAGGCTAATTCAATTACGGACATGTGTTATTATTCGTACATCCCTTTCGGACGGAATTAGCGCATGTCACGCGTCTTTGCTTACTGTCGAGTGTCGACCACAGACCAGACTACTCAAAATCAAAACCTGGAAATTCAATCTGCCGGCTTCGCCATTCAGCCGCATCGTTTGATTGAAGAAAGCATCAGCGGTTCAGTCGCGGCGAAAGAGCGACCTGGCTTTAATAAATTGATCGACCGGATGGAATCGGGCGATGTGTTGGTAGTCACCAAACTGGATCGCCTCGGCCGCAACGCCATGGATGTCAGAGCCACGGTCGAGCATCTTTCTGATTCCGGAGTGCGTGTCCATTGTCTGGCGTTAGGTGGCGTTGATCTGACCAGCTCAGCCGGCAAGATGACCATGCAGGTGATCGCAGCGGTCGCTGAATTTGAGCGTGACCTGTTGATTGAGCGAACCCAAGCCGGCATTAGTCGCGCAAAGGCGGCGGGTAAACAGTTTGGCAGGCCACCGGCACTCAGTGCGGATGCCCGCGCTGAAGTAGTCAAACGATTGGCTGCTGGCATTAACATTTCGGAATTGGCTCGGGAATTCAAAACCACTCGGCAAACCATTATGCGTATCCGGGAAGCGGCTTTGAAATCACCGCAATCTGAAAATACGGTCCACTCGCCTGGGGAGTAAGTAATGAATCATGTGTATTTGGAACGGCATGATGACAAAGACAACCTGCATCGTTTTTATCAGATATTTGTGGCACCCGGTCTATTTGACGATTAGTCGCTGATCAATGAGTGGGGCGGGGTGGTTCTCCGGGTACGGTGAGGAAGAAATGGTTCGATACCTGTTATAACCTGCAATCATCCAAATCGACTCAGCAATATTGGTCGCGCGTTCTGACAAAGCAGCTTAAACTACACGCTTGACTGATTCACCTTCACAGGAGTCTCTAGATGTCTCTGCCCATGTATAGCTTGCTTAATAGCACATTTCGAATGTCTAGATTCTCCGCTTTTATAATCGGAGCTACTAGTTAACTTTGAACAGATGCCAGACAAGGAAATCCATTGCAATTTCGATTAATCCCTGCATTTCTTGTCTTTCTGGGCTCTTACTTTCCGCTGGCCATCATTCTTGGTTTGCAGGACATAAAGCAAGAGTTTTGGGAAAAAGAGCTTTGCCATAGCTGGCGTAACTGCGTTCTTCCCTCTAGCAATCACCCTTATTTGTCGTTATCGACTATTGCAGTAACACTGCTATGCCTTGCTCTTACGATCATGATATTGCGCCGTTTACGGTACAAGTATCCGCTTACCGTCATTGAATCCAAGCCTATTCCAAGTGAGCTTATAAGCTATAGCTTTCCTTACATTGTTTCCTTCATGGGTGTCGATTATGGATCGGCAGGAAAGATTGCAGGATTGGCGGTTTTTTTGATTTGGCTTTTTCTGATTACTTATCGGGCGGGCCAAATCATAATGAATCCTATCCTTTTGGTCATGGGGTGGAATTTATATGAAGCCAAAGTTTCGATTAATCATCACGAAAGGATAATAAAGCTGTTAAGCACGGAGTCTCCGACTCCAGGCACATATTTTTGTCAAGAGGTTCAGGGGAGTTACATAAGTATGGGGAAAAGAAAGGAATGACTGATTTTTTAGATTGGAAGCAGTTCGATTACGACAACTCGACCGTTCAGCTTTGGGTTTTTAAGAAAAGCTCGACAGCAGTGAAGTTTCGGGCTTGGCACGTAAGAACCGACGAGCAGGTTGAAGACCTTTTTCGTAGCGCGATTAAATCGGCAACTTCGAGAATTTCTGAAACCGTGACTTACACCCACTTATCGCAAAATAACGAAAACAGTTGCTTGACGCATGCACTAGAAGAAAGCGATGGATTAATCGCGTTACTGCAAGTTGTAGATGTTCCCGAAGCCGAAAACACCGACGCGGCACTTAAGCAACTGAAAGGAGCAGTTGGCTATTTGGTCAAATTCCAGAATGGTGATGATACAGTTTACGCCATTAGAAAAACTGCTCCGACATGGCGACCCCGTGTTCGCAACACGATGATTAACGCCATTTTTGTAAACGGCGAGCTGTCTGTTGTACCCGAGGAAACTTTTACTTTCGATTCGTATTTTGACTTTTACTGTTTAAACGAGACGATTTTTGTAGCCTCAAAAAAAGCATATGAAAGCACCGTTTCAGATAAGGCTGTGTACAAAAAGAGCTTTGACGATCTAACTGTGGATCCACAATTTCTTTCACTGTTCAGCGACATTGAGCCCCTGAAACAATTTGTGGGTCAAAATGCGATACAACTCAGGAGAATGACGGTTATCCAACAAAAGGCACTGTATACTCGTCCAGATTTCCCTGAAAGCCTAAGGAGAGTAAACACAGGACGCAATTGGGGCATCAATTTCGATGGAAATGGAAAAATTGTTGTTTGCAATCAAACGGCAAGGGTTCTTATGCAAGTGCTGTTAGATCACCGTTTGTTAAGCGAAGTAACCGAAACCATTTATGATGTTCCTGATGCGGAAATTGTGTAGCCAGCATAGATGCATTAGGATCATAGAATGCGCTATCGCGTACCTTTTATGGTACTTGTAATATCAGAATTTAATTATCAGCAAAAAGAGAAAGAAAAATGCCACTTATAAATAAATCTGAACTCAATTACAGATATAGCTGGACTGCTATTCCTGGTGACAACCCTAAAGTTACTGGTGAACCTGACAGTACACGATTTAGCCGTAATGAGGGATACGAAGTACTTTATTTAATTAATAAACTTGCCGAAATATGGGGCTTTAAAAAATTGGCTTCTGCACACAAAATGGAAAAAATGATTAAAAACGAACTTCCTTCTGATATTCAAACACAAAAAGGTGTTAAAGATTGGATCAAGGCAAATTGGTAAACAAGAATGGAACTGTGCATCACTGAAATTGTTGATGATGGATATTCTATCGATAAAGAGGTGGTATGGCTGAAATGCCGAACCTCTTCAAATAATATGGTCGCATTCTGGGGCGAGCTAGGCGGACCGAATCGAAACATAGGGTCGTTAAGGCATCAACAACTGCCAGTTTATTTGGAAATCTCGGCTCCGAAGGACTGTATTCCTACGCCATGGGAGAAGTCTGAATTTAATCTATCCCTGAGTGTCCCATCAAATGTCGGGATTTATATCGACCCCGAGCGCTAAACGCCCAGCCCGCGTAAGATGTCTGAATTTTAATTAGATTTCATGAACCACTGGCTGGATGCATCGCAACGTAACCTCGTTCCGCTGAGTAAGTCTACGTCGTTTACTGAGGCGTTACGGGAGTGGCTCTTTACCGGAAACGTGTTTGACTACGATGACGAAGACATCGAGTGCGAGCTTTGCGAGCATCCCGATCTTTCACACCACTTCGAGATTCGTAATACTTTGAACGACAATCGTCTGCTTGTCGGTTCGAGCTGCATTCTCAAGTTTTCGGAAATCAATATTCACGACGCTCTTGGGCAAGAAGTTACGGACCCTGACGAACGTAAGTTCTATTTGGAGGATGCGCTTCGAAAAAAGTTGACGGAAATCATGCTTGAACCGCTGCGAGAGCTTTGGCTCAAGGATAAGGAGTACCGCGGGAATATTGAGTCGAAGGCAAGGTACCTGAAGGCCGGAAGCGGTATTTCGCCGCGAGAACTCCTGTTTCTCTTTCGGCGCATGGAGTTCTATAACATTCCTTACACAGCCAAGCGGTATAAAGTCTCCTTGCGTTCTTATTCTGAGCAAAGAGAGCTTCATCAAATGTCGCAGGAGGATCTGCATAAGATCAAACCAGCGTTATCGGCTACCCAAGTAAAGAAGTATGCGCATATCTTAGAGGCTGTTTGGAAACTCCGAAGCCAGGCCATATAGGGCAAGGCTTTGGGGTTTTTTAGTTGTTAAATTGCGTTTATGGTCAGAGGCCACGCCAGACGCGACTTGGTTTGATAATTTCCAAACAGCCTCTTAGGGGCGTAGAACGCGTTGAGCGAAAGCGATAAGCATTAAACGAGAAAGATGCGATTCGTACCACATCTTATCCTTCGAAACACACCTAGTTGACAAAAGCGCGATTTTGCACAATCATTAGGTTGACAAAATTGGAAATTTGCACAAAAGGTGCCCGATGAAACTTCCTATACACTATAAACCCGACTTAACCAACGAACGCCTTAATATCATTGCCGGCATTCTGTTAGAGGAATACAACAAAACGCTGGACGATCTTAATTCCGACTATGATGGTCCTTATACCTGGGGCTGCACTGCATTTGGCCGTCAGAGGAAGAGAATTATCGATTTAGTTATATCGCAGAAATATCCTTGGTTGGAGCTTTCAAACAGCGCAAACGATCTGGTTTTTAAGATCGGCTCTGTTCCGTGCCGCTTTAGCACTGATAATCCTAATAATCCCAAAAAGAACGCAACGCTGATTCCTAACCGTTATCAACAATCGATGATTGATGAAACGGCAAACGACGAGCCGTGCCGGTTCTGTTTTATTTTAGACAAAGGTTATAACGACGACCAGGAACCCAGAGTGGTCTTTTTGGGTTTCGATGCGGCCGATGTCATTAAATGTGAATGGAAATCTGATACTGTCACTACGTTGCATAGCGTTGCTCCGGTTGTTACGCCGAATGCGGTTGAAATCGGCAAGCCTGCCGTTACGCCTAAACGTCCATCGACCGATGGCGATGTCGATCAGGCCGGGGAGAAATGAGCGCGGAGTTTTTGTCTCAAAACCTTCGGCTGGCCAGGCTATTCAATGAACTTTCGTTACAGGAATTGGCTGATGCGGTCGGTAAATCCCGACAATATTTGAGTCGGTTAGAGTCCGGAATTGAACAGCCGACTGAAGGTCTGGCACTGAGCTTAGCGGAAGCTTTGGATGTATTGCCGGGCTTTTTTACGGCGTTGGATGCAATGCCGATTGCCGACGAACAGTGCCATTTTCGTAAGCAACTGACAACGAAGGTGGCTTTACGGCAGGTTGCCCGTGCAAAAGGCGAGATGTTTAAGCGGCTGGTATCTGTCTTGGACCGGAATCTGGATTTTCCGACCTACGGCTTTCTGCATGAGGAGCCTGCTACTCCGGAAGACATCGAGAAAGTTGCCGATGCGTGCCGTGCCAAGTGGGGATTAGGGCTAGGGCCCATTGCTAATATGATCAGGGTGGCTGAGAATGCCGGCGCAGTGTTGATGCATATGGACGGGTTGTCCAACGAAATCGATGCGATTTCTTTTGCAACGCGAAGGCCGGTGATTACGCTGAATGCGGAAGGCAAATCGGCTTGCAGAATCCGGTTCGGCATCGCTCACGAGATTGGGCATTTAACGATGCATGTCGGTGTTCAAACCGGCGACCGTTTGACAGAAAGCCAAGCTAACCGGTTTGCGAGTGCTTTTTTAATGCCAAGAGCTTACTTCATTAAAGAATGTCAGCAGGCGTTTAGGGGCAGTCGTTTTAGCTGGTCTGCGATGTCCGATATCAAGCTAAAGTGGAAGGTTTCCAAAGCTGCCATTTTGTACCGAGGTCGGCAATTGGGTGTGTTTTCCGAAGATCAATACAGGTCTGGTGTTATTTATTTACGCCGGCACAGTCAGGCAATTAAGGAAGATGAAGATGATGCAATTGTTCCGGAGGTACCTGAGATTGTTTACGATGGTTTACTAGTGCTTGAACAGCAATGTGGTATGCCGCGTAGCGCCATTGCACGGGAAATGTTCATAAAACCGAAATTGCTTGATCAATTGTTAGGCGTACAGGAAACGGTGAGTGCGGAGAACGTTGTTAATCTTTTTGGCCAAATAGCTGGAAAAGCTAAACAACATTGTGAATCGTAAGTATCAAAATGTTAATTTTCTCGGCCTCAATCGTGAGGCAGAAAATCTACATGCGGTAGCCAAGTAGGGTATGCAATTCGTAGCCTACTTTATTTAAATAACAACCATTCTGCAAAACGGCATAAAAAATTTACCATTAAAATCGGCCATGTTTGCCAGTGTTAGCATTGCGTATGAATAGCTGGCACGCGTTATTCTGTATTGTGGCTGGCAAAACACAGGCTCACAGTGGAAAAGTTGTAAGCTGTTTTGCAAGCTCGGCATCAGACTCAGCTTTTTGTTCATTGGCGCATGACCCTTCAAGCTACGACCGAACGATAGGAGCGGTATGAGTCGAGAGATTCACATGTCGTTGCGTGAGAGCGTGTGATTCCCACGCTCTACTCGACCACCTAGGCGACCCTTAACCGAAGGCTTGCTTTGCTATAGCCTTTCAGAACAGAGAAATTTCAAAGGACTCTGTTGATGGATTCCCGTAATTCCGCTATTCTATATTTCAGGATTTTTACAAATTGATGCGCCGCCATATCGAATACCAGGAGACGACCTTGTTGAATAAAGTTTCAACTGACGAAAGCTCGGATACACCGGAAAACAGTCCAACTCAGGCATTGGTGGATTCTGAAAATACAGACGGACGCCAACCGCTTGTACCACTCAGTTTCAAAGTAACGAAAGAATTCAAAAAAAGATACCAGCAGGCAGCATTGAATGCTGATATGAAACTGATAGAGCTTTTATCGGAAATGTTGGAAGACTGGGAAAAAAAGGGGAAAACAACACAATGAAGCAGTCATGATTTCAGGGATGGCTCTGAACTTCACAGATTTTGGAGCAGGCGCAATTTCACCACTCAGGGAAATGGGCGCTTATGAAGCGCTGTGGGATGAGAAAGGCGCAACCTTCAAAACTATTTCTGAGAAATTCTCAGCAGCTCCCGGCGCTGTGCCTTCAGATTTTGTCCCTGCACCCAAGGCCATTGAATATGCTGATTTTGTCATGAAGCGTTTTCAGAATGCCATGATCAAGAGCTTTGGGGTTCGCGTTCATGGTGCTGGAGAATACCCTGAAAAACTTCGTGATGCCGTCTATCCGATTGAATTGTTGTATTACCAGGGCTGGTGGGATTTAGTACAATCCCGCAGCGTTGCAGTTGTTGGTACCCGCAAACCAACAAAAGAAGGCTTGGCAAGAACCCGTAAGCTGGTCCGCCATCTGGTAGAAGACGAATTCACAATCGTGTCCGGCCTGGCAATGGGCATTGATACCGAGGCTCACACCACAGCTATAAATGCTAACGGCCGCACTATAGCCGTGATCGGAACGCCACTGACACACAATTACCCGAAAGAGAATGCTGATCTGCAACGTCTTATTGCTGAGAAGTTTCTCCTCATCAGCCAGGTACCTTTGCGGCGCTATGAAAATCAGGATTATCGCTCTAACAGGACATTTTTCCCGGAACGAAACATCACGATGTCGGCGCTGACAGAAGCTACCATCATTGTCGAAGCGGGAGAAACATCCGGAACCTTGATTCAGGCGCGGGCCGCGTTGAAACAAGGCAGAAAACTATTCATTCTCGATAGCTGTTTTCAGAACAAGACGCTGACATGGCCGCAAAAATACGCTGAACAAGGTGCTATTCGGGTAAAGGATTACAATGACATCAAACAGCACCTTTCCACAAAGACTGACTGAAATCGATGATCTGACGCGGCCGGATCACTATTACCTTACTGCTGACGACACCTGTTATTTTCTTGGTGAATATACGGCAAGGGAAGGGTATGCGTTCAGTGCCACTAACAGCCTGATCATCAATTTCAAAAAATCGGTTGATAAACGCGGTACAACCCAATGGCGATATAAAGACCTCGCTATCCAACAGAGCGCGATAGCATTAAGGAATTCCATCAATCCCGAAGCCTTGAACAACGTAACACTGGTTCCAATCCCACCTTCCAAGGCAAAAGATGATCCTCTCTATGATGATCGTCTGCTTCGGATGCTGAAATTGATCAGACCCTTGCCGCCCCTCGATATCCGCGAATTGATTGTTCAAAACACAAGCACGCTGGCCGCGCATGACAGTGATAGCAGACCCAGGCCAGAAGACCTTGAAAATCTTTACGAGATTGATCAGTCCCTTGTCACCCCGCAACCACAGCTCATTGCTGTATTCGATGACGTACTGACAACTGGCTCGCATTTCAAAGCAGCTCAATCTCTGATACAGAAAACATTCCCTGGAGTTCGTATTATCGGGGTCTTTATAGCGAGGAGGGCGCGGGGAACGATGGACTTCAACGATATTTTTGGAAATATAGAATAATCCTGAATCAGCAATGAATTGTATAAAAATTATGGCTTTGTCACACAACACGGATTCGAGAAAATGACATCTGTGAATATCCGGGCGATCCGGCAGAAAATCACCCGCATTAATACAGGCGGTAAGCCGCGTGTCCTTGATCTCTTTTCTGGTTGTGGAGGCCTTTCTGTAGGATTCAATGCAGCAGGATTTGTAATTGCTGCCGCCATTGAAAACGATCCTTATGCTGCTGCATCACATGGCCTCAATTTTCACGGAAAAGATGCAGCTCATTCTATGGCGCGGGACATAACCAGTACCAGCCCTGACGAATTAGTGCGTGAGCTTGATCTTGGATGCAAAAGCTCGGATGCCTTTGATGTCCTTATTGGTGGGCCTCCGTGCCAGGCATTTGCACGTGTCGGTCGTTCCAAATTGCGTGAGATTGACGAACATCCGGAAGCCTTCAAACATGATCCACGTGCGCGACTTTATATCGATTATCTGCGTTACGTTGAAGCCTGTGCGCCATTGGCGGTACTGGTAGAAAACGTTCCTGATGTACTGAACCACGGCGGACAAAATATCGCCGAAGAAATATGCGAGGCATTGCAACAGAGAGGATATGTGTGCGGCTACACACTGTTGAATGCTGCGTTCTATGGTGTGCCGCAGATGCGCGAACGTATGTTTCTGATTGCGTATCATCAGGAGATTGCGACAGAGGTAAATTTTCCTGAGCCAACACACTGGATCGATCTGCCACCAGGCTATGAAGGATCGCGGTCCGTCGCGCTTAAATTTCTTGATGATCGTCAGCCAGGTGATGCTCATTCATATGTTGAGCCTCCCAGACCGAATCGCAGTCTGAAACCGGCGGTAACAGCCGGAGATGCCCTTGGTGACCTTCCTCCGATATATGCCAGGGAACTGATAAAATCAGGTGCCTTGCGACGCGGTGCCAGGCGCTTCGATGATCCGATGCCTTATAGTGCGGCACCTTCCAATGCTTATACCAGGCTAATGCGCAGATGGCCAGGCTTTAAGGCTCCGGAATTCCTTACCGATCATGTGATTCGCTATCTTCCTCGTGATTACGATCTGTTTGCCAGAATGAATGCTGGTGACCAGTATCCTGAAGCCTACAGACATGCTCTTGATATGTTTGAAGAACGTATAGCAGAACTTATTAATCAAGGAATAAAAGTTCGAAACGGTTCCTCTGAGTATCAGCGTATTAAAGCATCGATTGTTCCGCCCTACGACGTCGGGAAGTTTCCGAATAAGTGGCGAAAGATGTGGCGTGACCAGCCGGCTCGTACCTTGATGGCTCATCTGGGTAAAGACAGCTATAGTCATATTCATTATGACAGCAGCCAGGCTCGCACAATATCAGTTCGTGAGGCGGCGCGGCTACAGTCATTCCCTGATGGATTTATGTTCTGTGGCACGATGAATCCGGCATTCCGTCAGATCGGAAATGCGGTTCCGCCACTCATGGCAAAAGCAATTGGCCTTCAGATCATGAAGGCACTCACAAAAGAATCAAAAGAGAGGATGGATGAAACTCGTCGAGAGACAACAGCAGTTTATTGAAGAGATTCAGAAATACTTCGGAACCTCGAAAGCAACGCGTCCCAACAAGCTGTTCGGCGTTTCCAATAGCGCTAAAATTGTCGAAGGAGGCATGCAGATCGGCGTTGTCAATCTCGAAAGTGCGAGAGACGATGCAGAGGCTTTTATATTCGCATGCGTAATGAAATTCCCACCAGAAGATGAAGTGTATTTTGCAGTTCTGGTGCGGAAAGACAAAGCCACGCTATTGGCGCGTCTCGCTGAGATGAAAAAACTAGGCGCCGCTGCCAAAACGGCCAGTGAGACTGTAGACTCTGGAGCCGAATCTGGCGAAGAGGACACAGAGGCTGAATCAGTGATGAAGTACAGTGCCCGCAATAATCTGACACCTATTTATATAGCCAGTGATGGCCGTCTGTGGTTAAGAAATAAAGGATTCTGGAACAGCCTGGCGATTGATCTTACTCCGTTTGGTCCAGCAGCAGAGCCTGATGAAATCGTTGTTGCGTTATATCCTCCAACGGCATCCGCAAGGCGAAGTCTTCTTGCTCGTGAGTTTATCGGCTGGCTGGGAAGTCTGATCGGTCGGGAGAAAATTCATGAGCTGGCCGTATGGACCGATACGGCAATAGTCAGACCAGAGATGCGGCGCATGCCGCATACAATTGAAATCAGCGAACTGGAATCCGGTGTTGCAGGACTGGGTGGCTACTATACGAATGGCGAAGTACGCCGCCTGCATGCGGCACTGAATTTTCTAAGTCATAAACATTTTGTTATCCTTTCCGGTCTGTCCGGGACAGGCAAGACGCAGCTAGCGCTGAAATATGCACGTGCCGTTCATGGCATTACGTCATCAGAGGCTGCTGACCCGTTCCTGTTTGTGTGCCCGGTCAGGCCAGAGTGGACCGATCCGACAGGGCTTACAGGATATTACGATGTGCTTTCGAACCGTTATGTCGTCCCAACATTTCTTGAAGCGGTCCTGGTCGCAACAGCGCATCGGGATTCGCCGGTCTTTGTAATTCTTGATGAATTGAATCTCGCACGGGTCGAATATTACCTGTCTGACGTTCTGTCCTGCATTGAAACTGGTAGTGCACTTCAGCTTCATTCAAACAGTGTTCCACTTGAAGGCACTACCGGAACCAGTATCCGTGCCGAACTGCCGCTACCATCCAATCTGTTCATTGTCGGCACGATCAATATTGATGAAACGACAAACCCTGTTAGCGATAAGGTACTTGACCGCGCGTCAGTAATCGACATGTCGGCAGTTGACGTGCCAGGGTTTCTGGCCGATCTTGTTGCAAGAGCACCGGAACTGAAGGAAGCAAGTGACATTTGCGAAGCAAAGCTCACGGAAATTCATGGCATTATGGCGCAATATGGTGTTGGCTTCGGTTATCGGGTAGTGGAAGAGTTCATTCACTATCACGCATTCAATGCCAGACATCTGGAACAGGATGCCGACACTGTGACCGATGACCTTCTGATGCAGAAGGTCCTAGTAAAACTACGTGGCGCTGAGCGTCAGCGGCCGCTGCTGACCGGTATCGAAAAGGCCTGTAAACATCTGCCGCGTGCAAATGCGCTTATACTGCGACTGCTGAGCGATCTTGATGAGTTCGGCTCATTCCAGGCGATGCGGTGAGCCATGGAGGCTCTCTTTATTCAGGCGGAAGCCGGCGGACCATCCTGGCAGGTCTGGCCTGAACAGGACGCAATCCCGCCTGGCATTATCCAAGAAACCCGTTCCTATCTTTTCGAGCTGCGTGACAGTGATAACACCCTGGACGCCGACCTTCTGATTGATGACATACCAGCGGAAGCGCTGCGATCACGTCAACCACGTGTAGCCAGGTGGCGCTGGACTCCTGGATTTCATGCAGGGACAGTGGAGGCTGTACTCCGTATTCCGGCTGTGTCATCCCGTCGTTTTGAGATCATAACTGATCCCGATCTTCGCAAGCTCACACGAACCAGTTTCGACAGAATGGTGCGTGAACTGCTGGAGGATACTTTTGCATTGTTCTCACTGAGCGCGTTCCGCAAGAGCATTGCGCGTCAGTCCGGCAGCCGGCCACCAGCACTTGCACGGCTTGAATTTCTCAGATCAAGAGCGAATGAAATCACCGAAACTGTGGCTGCAATCGATCGGTCACCACGACATTTTCTGCGCGCCGAGGAAGTTACGGTGCTGGCCCACAAAGCTACCAGGGCCACAGGACCGGAAATAATTAAATCTTTTCGTTCCGGACATATTCTTTCCGAAACATCAAGTCCATCCCGGTTGCCTGTGGCATTGTGTGGAAGATTGCCGGCAAAAATTTCGCTCCGGAAGCGACGCAACAGCGTTGACATCCCAGAGCATCGCCAGATCAAGGCATGCCTTCGGTCCTGGGCTGCATGGCTGATGAACGTTGCTGATATATTAGATCGTACAGCAGTGGCTGACGATCCTGAGAACAGAACCACTGCCGCAACATGGGCTGTTCGAACGCGCCATATCGCACGGAAGATCAGTAATGCCTCAGCATCACCGTTTTTGAAAGATGTAGGAGAGGGGCCGGCAACATTGAGGATGTCATCGCTTTTCCGGCGTGATCCTGCCTATCAACGTTTCTACCGTCTATGGCAGGACATGAATCTTGGACTGGCCGCTCTCTTTGGTGATTTTCTGCAAATGCCCCTTGCGCGAACTTATGAATTATATGAGTTATGGTGTTTCCTGCGTCTGGTGAGGGCCGCAGCAGAAGAGTATGGGCCAGAAGATATTGATGTCAGCAATCTGTTTATCAGCGATGATACAGGTAGTGTAACGATAGCCGCAGGAGCCGTGATGGTCCCGGTTGGCGGCGGTAATATGTTGTGCTTCCAGAAGAAATATCGGGAATACTGGATCGAGCCAGGCAATCTGGGATCATTCAGCAGGACAATGGTACCTGATATTGTTTTCACCCGGCCGGCCACAGACATTACAGGAGCGCGGCTCATTGTACTGGATGCAAAATACCGGATAAATCAGGGGCTCAACGATGCCCTGAATTCAATACACACATATCGCGATGCTCTGGTACAGGAGGCCGAAAGCGGCCGTACTGAAGGCATTGTTACGGCGGCATATCTTCTGACTCCGTATATCCCTGAGCTTGGAGCTGACTTTCAGTCCACACAACTGCCTGGACGGCTTTTCCATCCACAGTATCGTGAGAAATTCCGCTTTGGTGCCGTAACATTACGCCCCGGAATGAGCCTGGATGACCTGAGGGTATGTCTGAAAACAATCGTAGCCGACGCAGTTGTCTAGGAAAAGCGTATGGCAGATGTCCTTACCCCAGAACAACGGCATCTTAACATGAGTCGTATCCGGGGCAGGGATACTGCCCCGGAACTGCTTGTGCGACGCGGTTTGCATGCAAAAGGGTTGAGGTTCCGCCTGCATGACAGGAAACTACCCGGTCGACCAGATCTTGTGCTGGCTTGTCATCGAACTGTGGTTTTTGTCCATGGCTGCTTCTGGCACGCACATGGATGCAGCCTGTCGAAGATACCGGCAACGAGGCCGGAGTTCTGGCAGAAAAAACTGGAAACAAACCGTGCGCGCGATCATAGGGCAATAGAAGCTCTGCAAACCGATGGGTGGCGAGTACTTATAATATGGGAATGTGCACTACGTGGCCAACGACGGTTGGAAGAGTCAGATATTTTTGAGCGCGCTGCCAGCTATATCAGGAACGGGCAATTCAGTCTGTTAGAAATAGGTGTAAACGGATCGGACTGAGTTACCAGTCCTATAAAATACATTATAGGACGTTAGAAGGGGCGCCGAGGAAGCAGGAGAGGCGTTGAATTTTTTCACCGGGACAATACCAGTTCCGTTAATTGCACTAACAAGTGTGACTTCGCATAACAATGATTATGTTAAATTATTGCAATTTCTAGGCATTTCCTATAATAAAAACGATAGCTTAGTTAGGATTTGGTTTCACGTCTTGCCGAGCCATTGCTTCGACAACTATAAAGGGGTCACGTTTTCGGCTTGCGGACCTTTGGGCCTCGAAGTCACTTCCATGGCCGCGCGCTGGCCTTCCTTCAGGCTTTTCCGACCGCTGCCGTGAATCACACCAAAGAGTGCAAAGTCATCTCTACCGCGATTTGTTCAATGAAACCAAAGCCTTTGTCATCCTAGAAAGAGTTGGACGCTCATTTTGATCAAAAATTGGAATAATTTACACGCCGGTTAACACCGTTGGCGGTTTTAATCGGAATGTGTGGCTGGTTTGCGCCAGAACGGCGGGGTTTCCGCAGACTTCGATGATCGGCTTAGGGTTAAACATGAGAGGCAATAGCATTCATCGCCTCATGGATATACAATGTGCTATGTATATCTTTTAATGAGTCGAGAGAGGCACATGCAAGTCGCAAAATGGGGTAATAGTTTAGCTATTCGTTTGCCCGCCACGGTGGTAGAAGCGTTAGAGTTAAAGGAAGGCGATGACATTGAAGTACATATCGCTGGCGAACGGGTGTTTGAACTAGAGAAAAAACCTTCGGCAAAGACGTTGTTAGCCAAATTGCATCAATTTCGTGGGCGCCTACCCGCTGATTTTAAGTTTGACCGCCTGGAAGCGAATGAAAACCGCTAAGCCGTTTCTCGATACCAACGTCTTGCTGTATTTACTGTCTGAGGACAATCAAAAAGCAGACCGCGCCGAAGAGATTATCGCCTTCGGCGGCATAATCAATGTGCAGGTGCTGAATGAATTTGCGTCGGTAGCGTCGCGCAAGCTGAAGATGACGTTTGTCGAAATCCGCGAAACCTTGTCGATTATCCGAAGTATCTGTGAAACTCAAGCTTTGAGCGTCAGCATCCACGAACAAGGTTTGGCGATTGCCGAACAATTTGGTTTTTCGTTATATGACAGCATGATTGTCAGCGCGGCGCTGGACGCCGGGTGCTCAATATTGTATTCGGAAGACATGCAACATGGTCAAGCTATTGGCTCGTTAGTCATTAACAATCCGTTTTTATCTTCTCTTCCTAACTAAAGAGCTTTCGCAGCCTCCCCCAAAGGAAGATGATTCGGTGGGTTCCTAGACCGACGCTTCAGCCGCAAGCGAAGTTTCTGTAAAAGCTACCAGCTCCGAATGACGCGTTTTTCGGGCCGTTGGTCTGTCGTGGTCCAGTCGATATTTACTGTTATCTTTTCAACTGTGCAAATACGTCTGTCGATCACCTGCCACTTTGCTGTCGACTTTGACTTGAGCCATTTCCTAACGCACAAATCAACACCGTTGTCGATTCCGTCGCCCGAAAATGCTTGTAATCGTAAAATCGGATATTCGCGTTTTCACTCAGCAAGAGTGAGCAGTCGGGAATATTCCGGCCACCTGTTCTACTCGAAATCCGGGTTTTGAACTCCTCCAATTCCGATGTCCCGTAGACTTTCGCAATACTCGGATGTAGCGGGTTCAAATAATAATGAGCTTCGATCTGTTGGCTATTTAGAAACTCCACCAGCGATTTAAACTCGTCGAATCGCGTCATTATCCAAGGCGAAACAGACTTGGGTCCCCTACCCTGCTCGAATTGTCTGTTGACGAATTTAGTTTCGTTTCTCTGTATTTCCGTCTCGTACCGGACCAACTGATACCGGCCGGTATGGTCTATATCGTATCTAACGGAAATGGCGTGGTTTAAGGCGTCGAACAGATACCCTATTCCATCGCCAAGGCTGGGTTCGAACAGGTAATTCAAATAGAATTTCCAGCGCGATTCGCCGGTCACGACCGGATGCAATCGATTGGCTGGGCCGTCGTTTACCGGGTCGGAAAAGGCGAACGGCTCCAATCCGTAGACGATGTGCTTAAGCGGCAGTCCTTGCGCGATCAGCGCTTTTAACGTGGCTAGGATCTCACCCGGCCGCCCCGCCAAGAATGCCAGGTTGTAACACCGGCCTTGAGGGAAATACTGCGCCAAGAGCCGTGGGTCGAGCAAGCCCATCACCGATGACCCGACCAGAAGGCAATCAATCGGCTGCTCCGGATCCGGCGCCGATATCTGATTCAACAGATGGCTCACTTTGCGGTAACGCTCGTTGGTCGCCGGGGATGTGTAAGGTTCGCCGATGCCTTGGTCGACATCGAACACTTGGTAGGGATTCACCAGCCAATTCCACACCGGCATCGCCCCGCCAATCAACACGCTCACGGCCAAAGCGGCACACCAGAAATGGCCGAAATTAGAACGACCAGTAGATGAAGCTTTCATGAGCTGCCGATAGCCAGGTGCCGGCGAAGAATAAACCGGCAAAAGTCGCGAGTGCCTTCAGATCCGGGGTGAAAGTGTCGAGTTGCGCTTGTGCATTGCGGTAGCGTAGACAAATCGCCAGTAGGAAGCCGATGGCGAGCAGGTCCAGGCCGTTGACCAGCCCCGATATCGGAACCGTCTCGGACCCGAACCAGCCGGCGAACATGACCGGCACCAATATCCCGTTGAGTCCCAACATCGCCTGCCAGATGTCTAGTGCCTGGTCAATACTCGCCGCCCGGAATAGCACCCAGGCGAAAAACACTCCAAGCAAGGTCAAGGTTTTGGCCAGATAACCCGGCATCGTATAACCGGTCCTGGTCCATAGCCGATAAAGCGCGATCATGGCGCCGTGCATTGCTCCCCAGGCGACGAAGGTCCAGGCGGCACCGTGCCATAAGCCGCCTAGTAGCATCGTGATGGTCGCGGCCCACAATCCACGATAAAAGCCTAGCCTGTTACCGCCTAACGTGATGTACAGATAGTCGCGCAGAAACCGCGAGAGCGTGATATGCCAGCGCTTCCAGAAGTCGGCGATCGTACCGGCTTGATACGGCGAAGCGAAGTTTTGCGGGAGCACGAGTCCGAACATCAATCCGACGCCAATGGCCATGTCGCAGTAGCCCGAGAAGTCGAAGTAGATTTGCAAGCCATACCCCACGGCCGCTACCCAGGCCTCGCACACGGTGAGCTGATCGCTGAGTCCAAACAAGGGATCCACCACGGCCGCCAGGCGATCGGCGATCACGGTCTTTTTGGACAGTCCGGCCGCAAACAGGAACAAGCCTTTGGTCATGCGTTCCGGATCGAAGCGGATGCCTTGCCGGAGCTGCGGCATGATGTCGGAATAATGCAGGATCGGGCCGGCAATCAGATGCGGAAAAAACGAAATGGAAAACGCAAAACGGCCAAGATCGAAATCGTCGACCCGGCCTTTGGCACAATCGACTAAATAGGCAATCGCCTGAAAGGTGAAAAACGAGATTCCGAGCGGCAGGATCACCTGCAGCAATGGCCATTGGCTACCGGTCAGCGCGTTGCTGGTCTCGATCAGAAAATCGGCGTATTTGAAGTAGGCCAGAAGCCCCAGGTTGTACACAACGCCCAAGACTAACCTGATTTTGGAGTGAGTGACGGCAATCCGTTTGCCCCAATAGAAATTCAGTAAGGCGTTGACGACCAAGAGCAAGGCGTACTCGGCGCTCCATGCTGCATAGAACAGCACCGAGCAGCCGACGATGAACCATTGTGCGATCTCTCCGTAGTGTCGCGACATGAGCCACCACCACAACAGCACGGTCGCCGGCAGAAACAGGTACATGAATTCAGGGGCAGTAAACAGCATGCCGACGTCTCCTCTGTTATTCCGTACCGTCCGACGCAGACTTGGCCATTGCCGCCAGTGCGGCTAGCATGTCGGGGTGATGCTCCAATGTGCTGGCGGTGGGGTCCACGACCTTGTTTGTCGGATCCAGCAACACGGTCATTCCCATGACGACGCGGAACAAGGACGCGCTGCGTGCCACGCGAATCAGGTATTCGCACACACGCCGGCAATTCTCACTGTCATCAACAGAAAAGGGTTCGGTGTCGTCTTCATCGCCTTGCGGCTTGGCGATTTTCTCGGGCATGGTGGCGCCGTATCGGCTACTGATGGCCTCCAACGCGTACACC
Source organism: Methylomonas sp. HW2-6 (assembly GCF_052474525.1). Taxonomy (NCBI): domain Bacteria; kingdom Pseudomonadati; phylum Pseudomonadota; class Gammaproteobacteria; order Methylococcales; family Methylococcaceae; genus Methylomonas; species Methylomonas sp. HW2-6. The sequence continues at coordinate 150,183 of NZ_CP184122.1, read as the reverse complement.
AGTTCAAGGGCCATATCGAGGTCTGCCGGATTCGCTTTCGCCATCTTCATCTTGCATCCTCGGCGTGTCTAAATTCCCAAGGGGCAATAGGATTTGGATCTTGCCATAACCCGAGGTGACTAGCTTGAGCGGTGCGCTCGGCTTGAAGAAATACCGGATCATTGCTGTATTGCCGATACACCCAGGCCAAGCCCTTGGCTACTTGTGCCAAGTTAACGTCCTGACCGCCCACGTCGACGTGGCCAATAAGGCGGCCGTAGCGGTCTTGCTGGGTATATTCGACCGTAACTCGGCGGCGGTAGGTGGTGTCGGATAGTCCGTGTTTGGCGGCCTGACCATAGGCTTGACTGAGTTCAGGCGCATCGATCTTGGCCAAGCGCACTTTTAAGGTCTGCCGGTCGTCGGTGAGCAAGGTCAGCGTGTCGCCGTCGTGCACGCCTATTACGACACCAACCAGTCTCTGTGCCTGAGCGGTACCTGCTAGAAGAAACAGACTTAACAGGACTACTAAGCGGCCGGTCTGTCCGGATGGATTCATACAGGTTCTCCTGGTTATACCCGTTTCTGGGTGTGAGCAAAATAGACGTTCATCGCAAAGGCGATGCCGACACAGGCCATCGGCATCGCCTGCGGCGGGATCGGAAATGGGAAGGTCAAGCCGAGCAGCAGCAAGTAGATAATGCCGATGACGGTGTAGAAGCTATACCGGTGCGCCAACGGGCTGGAATAATCGAAGTTGGATTGCTTGATTTTGCGTTGCACCAAGCCGTCCACCGCACTGGGTATGGCGACGGCGATTAAAAACGGCCACCAGGACAACAGTAAGAAAAAACGCCGCAACGATTGGTAAAACGTCCCGAATAGCACGTCCAATTTGCTTTGGACCAGGGGGAAATAATCGGTCTGCCCGAAATGTTCAAACCCAACCGATTTCTCGCGCTCGGCAACGGTGGGGATGAAAAAATGGTACACGTTACGTTGAATCCCGGTTTCCACCAGCATGGAGTTGAATACCGCATTGGCTTCATCCCGAATCCGCCGATCGTTGTCAGCGCCCAGATATTCGATGATCATCCGGTCTTCGGCATCTTGCATATTGGTTAACCATTGGTCAGACACCAATACCGCAATCAAAAATACTTCGGCCGCCCACAAGATCAAGGTGACAATGAGGCTCTTGGTCATAATTACGCCGCTGCTCGCTGGATCAAGGCGACAACCCTGGGGTTGGTCACCAAGGCCTCAATCGATACGTCCATTGCATACCTGTGGAGCAAAAAGCGCTGAATCGATTCGACCGTCCGGAGCAGACGATATGCATCGTCCGTATGATGCTGCCTGGATGCCTGCGCGTAAGCGATCAGTACCTGAGACATTAGTTGCGTGATCACGTCCTCCAACTGATCTGCCTTATGGTGATGATCGGTCATGATCTTGATCGCCGCTTGGAGAATGTCGATCGCAACCGGCCAATCCAATTCCAGTATTTGCAAATCTCGATTCTCGGTTGGGTTTAATTTGCGCCATCGATTCAGCATGATTTCTTCCGCGGTTTGTTTTGGTTTACGCATTTTTTTGCGAGGCATGGGTTTTTTCCTTGTCCAGGTCAGAGATCAGTATTGGCAGACGGCCCTTGACGATGCGGCCGCCAGACAATTTGGCGATGTAATGTAGATCAGGCAATTGGCCTAATAACTGCGGGGCGAATAAGTCGCCCTCTTCCTCCATTAATCGCTCGCCGATATTTCCGGAAAATACCGCTGGATTCGCTGAATGGGTAGAAACTCCCTGAGTTCTCATGATGTACTTCAATCGGGTTTTGGGCAGGTTGTCGGTGATATAGGTCTGGGTCTCGGCGTCCATCACCCGGAGCGCGATCAAGTTGTTGAGGTTGGCCAGTATTTGTCTGGCCTTGGCTTCGGAACCCAGTCGGGCCGAAAAGTCCGCAAAGGTTTGGGTGGCAATAAACAACCGGAATTGGGCGCCGCGGCCTTTATTCAAGAGCTGGATGCACGGGTCGTTAATCACTTCGGCCGCTTCGTCGACAAAAATATTGACCGGCCGGTTATCGACGCCGTGGTTGTACCGGTCGCCGGCGACAGCCGCCAGATCGGCCAACAGAATGGAGCCTATAGCACTGCCGACCATGCTGTCCGATAAGGAATCCAGACCGATGTATGCGACTTTAGCGCCTTTAATGATTTCGGCCGCGTCGGTAATTGCCCGTGTATCGTTCGAGTCGCTTTGGTCCGGCGACAACAATGCGCCCAAGCTGCCGGAGGTCAGCATATTCATCAGCGGCAATAAGGAGGCGATCATTTTGCTGAAATGCGTGCGGTCGTGTTCGAACATGGAAATCAGCCCCTCCAGGTCGGTGTTCTGCCGTTCCTGCTGGACTCGCTCCCGGTAAAATTTGACCAGCAACTGCGCAGTTTTGTCGTTCAGATCCATTCTTTTCATTCCGATACTACTGCGCCAATCGAATTGGAGCACCTTGTCGAAATATCGCACCAAGGCCTTAATCACCAACGGCACCGGACCGCCTTCCAGGTAAGTCCGTAACTTCACCAGGGACGGTTGTTCTTCGGCCGCAAACAGGCCTTGGACGATGTTATCCAAGGCTTTTTGCCCAAAGGCCTTGAACGGATCCGAACCGGATTCACCAGGACTGACCGCGGCAATTCGGCTGGCCAACTCGGACGAGCGGTTGAAATTCTTTAACGGATCGATACGGACGCTTTCGTCCGGAAAAGCCGGGTGGAAATAGACAAACCGGTCCGGGTTCCGCGAAAGTCGGCACGCGCGTTCGGCGCACCATTTCAGATCTTTGTCGCCTTTGGGATCGATGATAATCACGGCTTCGTTGCGCAGCACCGCCTGTGTCACCAAGATGTCGAACAAGCGGGTCTTTCCGGCACCAGTGGTACCAACGATCAAGGTGTGGCCGGCACTGTGCGAGATCGCTTGCCGAATGTAATCCTCGGTTAACCCTAGCCCATGGATCCATGTCGCCCCCATCCGATCATGATTGACCGGGATTAACCCGGTTAAATCGCGCTTTTGGATGTCGTAAGCCAATTGGGCGTGCTTTTGGTTCCACTCGAATCCCCAGCCCAACCACCATTGATCCGGGTGGCGCCGAACAATACCGGCCAGACTGGCGACATTGAACCGCTGAAATTTGAAGTAATTCAGCCGGTGTTTTCGATACCACACCCCGGCCGATGCCGGCACGCGCTTGACCGCCATGAAGACGCACACCACCATAAGACCTGTAAAAGGCTCGCTCGGTAATCCCGAAAACCGATACATCAAATACGCCACAAGACCAAACGCGATCCAGACCACAATGGCCGTAATTTCGTAATTGGGCCGCCAGGGTAATTGATAGTCGTATTCGTCTTTCATTACTTTTTAACGATGAATTTTTTATTGGTGCTATCGATCGAAATATCCGGTCGGTCGAAGGCATATCGCAATAACTGTTTAATTTCGAATAACTGCCGTTCCTCGATATATGCTCTCAGTAACACCATATCGACGATCAAGCTATCATCCGTTTGATCGACTGCAAGCGGCAGTTCGAATGCTTTAATCGCTTTTATGAGTTGCTCAATCTCATGGGTCGCATTGCGTTGCGCTGTATGCGCTCCCTGGGATTGTCCGTGACTTGGTGTTGGGCGGCTGGCATCCGGAGCGGTGACAGCGAGTTGAGGTGGTGCTGGGGGAGCAGACGGCGTTTCGGCGTTTTGGATCAATACCGTTAGGTATCGGCTGGTTTCTTTGTTCAGCAATACGCCCTTGACGCCGCCCAGTTCGGTAACCTTGACCATGGGTTTGCGCGGATCGACTTCGATCATGCCGGCACCGTCTATTGTCGTGATGATATTGATGGGCTTTTGGTCCAATGCCGCTGCGATATTGAGATGCAACATCAAGACCCGACCATTCGGTTGAATTTGAAAATATTCCGCGGATATCGCGTCAAGACTTTGCATCAACAAGGCGCCGGCCGCGTGTTTTGAGGCCAACCACTGTCTGGCGGCTTGGGTTTCCGCGGGATTATTGGCCTTGCTATTGTCCTCTGCGTTCGGGGCAGGACTAGCCGCACTCGGTTGGGAATGATTTGTTGGCGCCGAGGGCGGCGTTGCTGGTTGAGCCTTTATCGATGTCTCTATTTCCACGACGCCTCCAGACGGTATATCCGGTTCAGATTCCGCGTTCGCCCGATCCGCGTCGGTTGAATTCGCGCTATCGTGATTTGTTGGGGTTACGGCCGCTTCACCATCCTGTGCTACCGCATCGGATTGACCGTCGGTCTCGGTCTCGATGTGAATCACATGTCCGTCGACGATCAAAGGCAGTGCGTCGGTATACACGTTCATCGGATCCGCCAACTTGAGCACCCTAAGCGGCCGGTCCATGCTGCCAGGCTTTATGGTCCAGTAGCGCCTGACGGTTTGCGGATTCAAGCGGTATGGGACTGCAAGCTTGCGATCGATCAGAATATCGGCTAGCGTATCCGGGTGTCTTGGTATTCCAGGAATGTTGCTTTTTGTGATCAAGCGGCTAATATCATCGGCCGCTTCATTCCACACGATAAAGGTGCCTTCTTTTATTCTCCAAACCACCGCCCCTTTGGCATTATCGGTCCACGCTCCGTTTTTAATCTGTTGCCGCATGGCGTCTAATATGAACCATTCAATCGGTGCGCCTATCGAGGGGTCAATGGGTATGCAGTTATTTTTAAGGTCTTTCTCTACGCTGAGGTAGTCGGCATCCATTACCAGTGAGTACATCTTTGAGTAGTGTGAGGTGCCGGCAATTGTGAGCAGCATTTCTTTGTAGATAGCCGGCCCGTATTCATTTAAATACTCCTGAACTTCGGGTGTGATGACCTTATTGATTAAAGTCGGTGAAACAATTTCATGGTCGCCATTCCGGTTGACTCGCCAACTCAGATAATACCGTTGGATTTTGCGCTTCCTCGCCCAGGTTTCAATATCGTCCCCCACTATATTGCAGGTATGAGCGCCATCCTCGGATTTAATTTCAACGTCGGTGACCGGCTTGCCTAAATCATGCAACATACCGGCAATGAATATCGCCAATCGCCAGCGTGGCGTCAGTTGTTTTCGTCTACCTGGGTTTTCATCCATGCCGTACAGCACGCCATGGGATTTATAAACAGCTTCAAAACCGACCTCTAGGCCATGACGGAATAACCCGCCGGCGCCGCGGTGGTGATGCTTTTCCGACGCAGGTAACAAATGCACAAATCGCGCGTAATTGAATATTAAGGGGTATACCCGCCCTTGATATTCCTGGTCGGTGACACCTAAATAGTGTTTGATTTTTTTAATTAATTCGTCTTGAGACTCTAGGATTTTAATTGCGGGGATGGCCGGAAGCCCTTTGGCGAATGGTGGATATCGAGGTACCTCTTCATCAGGTTCAGTAATCCGCAATATCGTATTGAGCAATTTCGCTAACATCGCCGATAAACCCGTTTATTTCTTCAAGCTTTTTGGATTGCATGACGCTTTCAGTCTGGCCGGCATGGTGGTGGTGCGAATAATCTCGTGATCGCGATCAGTCATGTCCAGCTTATGCCGGCAGTATTTCCGCCAAGCTCTTTCGATCTCGTCTGCGCTCGGCTGAGTACCGGATTGGGCTGAGGCCGCGTCCGCTTGGGCCAATGGCAGCGTTACGAATCCACTCGCATCTGCCACCGTGCCGGCTGGGGCATGCGGTTTACGGGTGACCACATGCTCCACCGACGATTGTCGTACCGCCGCCCCGCCAGTCTCGGAGGCAAAAGCGTCCATTCCAAGCTGCCAGTCGTGGCGAGGTCCGGCGCCGGCAATCGATGTGATGACTTGCTGCGAAGTGGCCGGATCGATCGGCGCCTGGGCGCAACCGGCCATGAAAGGTAAAAGTAAGATTATGGATGTCCGCATTGGCCTGTCCTCTGGTTAGGGTCAGGTCAGCATATCGCATTCCGAATTTTGAACCCGCTGGCTAAATGCATCTGAAATGCACTTTGCCAGCGGGTGTTCTCACTACCCATTGCACGGAGTGCGCCCACATTTTCTGTTGCGGTCCATTCTCGCCGGCATAATTCAGCCGGCTATACACATTATCAATTTGTCCGCGGTATTGACACATTGTTTTTTTCCACGAGCTTGCCCCATTTTATAAATATGGGTCTTCATGGTGGAAAACTATAATGGTGCAGCGTGGTGGTTTAGATCAAATTTGCGATGGTTCTGTCTTGGAGAACACCAGATTATTGGCACAAAGTCGGTGTCATTTCTTGCTTAGTGATTGATATATCGATAGATTTATTAATGGTGCGCGCTTGTGTACCAATTAATGTGGCATCGCGGTTAACTGTTTAATGCTTTTTGCGTGTTGACTCTTTTACGTCTGGCGTTTTTTAAGCTTTGTATTCAATTGGTTATCGGCGATACCACATTATATTTTTCCACTACGCAATGACGTTAAACGGGGCCGTTTAACAAACCATTCATGTGATGTGCTTTGCTAATGCCTAGCGTCATCCGGCAGACGGACTCAAAGTAACCGCAATGCCTTTTCTTCCTCTGGAAAGATTCAAAATGGCGGAGAACTTTCCCGAATACACCCCTTTCCACAACTCGATAAGCCTGAAGATAGACTGATGATCGACACTGCTCGTTATTTTTGGAAATTCACGTACTGTCGACGGGCACTGCTGGGTATCAGTCGTTCGCCAGTCGACTCGATGAATCAACAAGACATGAAAGTGACGCCTGAATCTGATTTCAAGTTCTTCGCGTGAGTGGGTGAGGCTAAGAAGTGGAACATCCTACCCGCGAGCGAGGCCAAGGACTTTGTGCGGCTGCCACATAATTCCGCTTTTGTCTGCTTTAGACACGCCACAATAGATCCGATAGAAGCACCGCAGGGTTACACGAAGTCGCGTACGAGTCGGTAACTGGTGAACGTGAACTGGTGGCACATTTTTAAGAAATTCCCGCTTACGAGCAGTCAGTATTTTGGTAAGCCAATAATGTTTCTTTAATACTGAATAAAATACAAATCATTTTCCTGATTCGGACCAGTTCATCTTCTGTATCTCGAACAAGTTGCGCAAACCACTTCGGCTCAGACATAGTTAGTTTTTCTAAAATTGTATAAGTATTAATGTTTCTCGGCTTTTTGAAGCGTTTTTTTTCAAATACCTTTTTCCCAACAAATTTGGCCTCAAACCACTCTATGCTGATTGAGTTGCTGCGATTGATTTTAATCCTGAGTCCAAGCGAAATTGACGGATATTCTAAGGCGACACTCTTTCGATTGTTGCTCCAATAATAAGTCACGTAATATTCTGCCTCTTTATGAAGAATTGCTCTCTGATTGATAATCCATTGATTAACTTGATTACATGATTGCCTGTCGCTTTGACTCAATGGATCGCTTATATTTTCATAACCCTGCCCCCTCTCTTTTAAGGTCGAATGGGTTATATCATTATTACCGTAATAAGAAGTTGACTCATAGCTAACAAAATGAGCAATGATTTTTAGCAAATAATGCTGCAACTTCCTGATGCGCTCGATTTTGTTTTCAGTTTCATACGCCAATATTTTCAATTCCATGGGGGCTTCGACTAAATAATCATCTATATAATAGATACGAAATCTATTTCTTTGTAGATTGAATTTTTTCGTTTGAACAAATTTGTATTCCTCCCATTTACCTATTCCCCAAATAATAGCGAATCTATCGTTTGTCATTGGCTCTAGTTTAATACCCAATGGATAACGATCGACGCCAACAATTGTTCTAATCAATCCAGAATAGCTTTCCGTATATTGTTCAATGACTAAACTGGCCTGTTCACGCAGCTGATCAAGCTGCTTGAATATCCATGCGCATACTTCTGGAGGAGCTTGATAGCGATGGTCTCCATCTGTATGTGTCAAATTACAGTCTCCCGGCGTAGCCATGGCATTCACCTTCCTAACATGATTTGAAAAGCCGCCATGCTAGCGGATCTAACGCTATAAACCCGCTGGCAAAGTGCATTTCAGATGCATTTAGCCAGCGGGTTCTCGCAACAGAAATTGGTAAGATCGACATGCGTCTATCATCAGTCGCCAAACCTTTCCATTACCTAATCAGGACTATTTTCATGTTTGTACTCGGTTTAGATATTGGTTATTCGAACGTTAAGCTCGCTTTCGGTGATCATCTTGCGCCACCAACCACAAAATTATTTCCCGCCGGGGCTGCACCTATTGAACACTTGCCCCAAGCAATCGATCGGGCGAGCGATACTTTACGTGTCACCCTCGACGGCGTCGCGTGGGGCGCTGGCATAAGTGTCAGCAAACTGAGCAATTGGAACCGCGCTCTACATCAGGACTATACAAACACCTCCTCTTACAGAGCGCTGCTTTATGCCGCATTACTAGCATCCGAACGTTCTGTTATCGACGTCTTGGTTACAGGTCTCCCGGTATCACAATGGCAAGAAAGGTCAGCTCGGCAAGCATTGACCAATCAGCTCAAAGGTGTTCACCAAATTACCCCGAAACGGCAAGTCGCTGTAGAACAGGTCCACGTCGTTCCGCAGCCAACCGGCGCCTTCGTCGAACAACTATTTACCACGCAAGACAGACGTTTAAGCAATGGCCGGGTATTAGTGATCGACCCAGGTTATTTTTCGGTGGATTGGGTGCTATTGAACGAAGGTGAAATTGTTTCTGCGTCGTCCGGAACCAGCTTGGAAGCTATGTCAGTGTTGCTAGACAAGACAAGTGAATTGATTTGCGACGACCATGGCGGCAAATTGACCCCTGAAAAAATTGAGGATGCTTTAAGATCCGGAAGCAGCAATGTGCTCTTGCTAGGCCAAGAGGTCATTCTCCAGGATTATTTGGCCGCTGCTGCACAATCGATCTCGATGATCGCATTAGAAGCCATGAAACAATCTCTCCGCCGAGAGAAGGGTTCTGTTGATATCGTCTTACTGGCCGGTGGTGGCGCATCCCTTTATCAGAACGCAACTAAAGAATTTTTCCCCTTGAACCCCATCTTTACGCCATCGCAGCCAACACTTGCCAACGCGTTAGGCTTTTTCTATTTCGGGAGGGGGTGACGGTGAAAGTATTGGTGACAATCAATCCGAATGCCAACCCAGAGCTTTACGCCGATATCGAAAGAATAAACTCCCGAGATCGGGCGGAACGAGTACGGACGCTAGCAACCATGGCTGTTGTCATCTAACAACTCGGATTACAGAACACGTCCGCCGTTTCTTATATACCAGCTAGTGACTTTGCGTCAGAGTCAACCTTAACAAAACTCAAATCGAGCTTAGCCGCCGAAGATTGAGAACTACTGCTATTGCATTTTTATATTCTTGTGATTTCTTAATAAGTAAGCCAAACATATGCGGAAATTGTTACTTATCTTGTACCTAGTTTCTTTGTCAGCTAATGCTTACTCGAATGCACTGATAAACTCGAATTGGGGAAAAATTGCCGCAGAAAAAGGGCTAGACCCCTTTGAATTGTATGCCGTATCATTAATGGAGTCATCGAAATACAGTGCAAATAACACCATAACACCATGGCCATTGGCCATCAACGCAGCGGGAACGGCTATTTTCCCGCAAAACCGTGGGGATGCTTTAAATGCCTTAGCACGTGAACTCGAAAAAGGAATTACATCGATTGATGTCGGATTGATGCAGATAAATATTAAATGGAACGGCTATCGTGTCAGCGATATAAGAAATCTATTCGATCCAGAAGTTAACCTTCGGGTCGGCGCCGACATACTTGCCGAAGCCATTCGCTCAGAACCGCATGATAAAACTCTCGGATTAGGTCGTTATCATGCAGGTTACGGCAACGAGCCCGATCGACTGGCACGCGCATATGCCTATGGAAGAAGGATATCGTTAATTGCAAATAAGCTTAGGAAGTATTTTGGAGACTAAAAATGACGGAGGAAATCGAGGCGTTCAACCTAAAGCTTTTATTGTTCATTCGAGAGTCCATGACTGATGATCAATCTAACAAATTGAAGATTTTACTTGGATTAGACAATGAAACAGCACGGCTAATACGCAGTATCAGTATTGGAGAAGTAATTACTTTATCTAAATCAGGATTTTTGTTGTTCTCTCCTCGAATAAACTGTGACGAATTTAGAAAAATATTGGATGCAAAAGAGCCTGATCCAAAAACACTAATAGAAATTATAAATAGAAATGGATAGTTATTTATGAGCCACAACGACAAGGCGATTACGGTTTTCAATAGACATGAATTAGCTCTCACAATGATTAGAGCGGGTTTTCGGACGTCTATCGTATTTATTCATACACAATTATCAAAACTGTTGCTGCGAAGACTTTACAAAGAATTGCATTTGAAATCACCAAGCTCTGGGTTGCTGTCATCATCTGCCTATGTCCTGTCCAGTCGCAGGAACCAGCTCTACGCTACCTTATTTATGCGAATATACTCAGAATTGAATGGACAACAAAAAAACTCTGTGGACGTGCGGATTGTGATCGACTCCTGGGATATTTTTAAAACGCTGGTGCCACAATATAATGATCTCGATATACATCCTAAATCGATCAATGAGGCGTGGACATTGACAAGGGACTTTCGATGTGAGACAAATTATTTTGAAACCTGCCCTAAATGCGAAAAACAATATTTGGCTTGTGATGACAGCCGCTTAGCAAAACGATGCCCTTACTGTAACGCTTCGCACTAATGCTAAAACTCAACAGTCAAAAAATTCGCTATCTGCCGATCCGCCCCAACCATATCGATGATGGTCGCATTGCTTGCCCGCATTGCCGGCGCAGAATTGTGCCGTACGTGTATTTTGAGTACGGCGTCGCCATGCACTCAAGTTGCAGATTATGTGGCGGGACAGTTCAGGTTTTCCGGGAAGCAAAAAAGCATATGACTTTATTAGGATTGCTTTTCCGCGTCCTTCTTTTTTTCGTTTTCTTGTTCTTGATGGTTGCCTATCATGGTTGAATTTGATGAATTACAACTTATTACCATTAAGATAATCCCATTACTTTTCTAACATACATCTGCGTTTCTTTAAACGGCGGAATGCCTTGATATTTGTCAACATTTCCTTCGCCTGCGTTATAAGCCGCCACTGCTAATTGTAAATTACCGTGGTAATGATCAATCAAAAATCGCATATACTGCCCCGCCCCGTCAATCGCTTGATCCGGATCTTCGCGGTTTGTAACACCAAACCTATCTGCAGTTTCAGGCATTAACTGCATAATGCCTTTCGCTCCTTTTTCCGATTCGGCGTGTGAGTTGAACGTCGATTCCACTGCGCCCATTCGGGCCAATAGACCCGATGGAAGACCGTATTGACTTTCCACCCGATCGAAAATTGGTTTCAAGTGGCTGGGCACGGCGTGATCAGCTTTCGGATGATAATCTGTCGGTGAATCTATTGATCCGGCTTCACTGTTTTTTTTTACGGCGTCGTTATAGTTGCCGATCGATCTTACTAAATCAGGTCGATTTTGCGTTGCAGCCCGATTCAACAATTCGGCGATATCACCGCCGATACCCTCGCCGTGTTCGGTCACTAATTTTTCACGCGCTATTGCGGTTCCAGCGCCATCTCCAAAACCAAAATCAGCTGGCCTTATTCCCATGCCTGTTTCCGTGAGCGCCGCTTTGTAGTATTCGAGCTGGGCCGGTGTTAATTGATTAGCCACTTCGTTGCCCTTTGTGTTCCTCCAAGCTTCAACGGCTTTTTTTCCGCCTTCACCTGCTTCACTAAAGGCTTTTTGTGCCGCATCCGCATAACCATCACCCTCCGCAAGATGTTTTGACATTGCATCGTAGAATGGACCTGCAATACCGTAGGCCTCATTTCCCAATGATTCTAATTGCAGTCTCGTACTATACAGCGCCCCAGCTACACCATCGTAATTCATTTCTCCAGCCGATTTTTCGCCTCTGGCCAGATGGTTTATCTCTTTGGCAAAGTATTGAGCCTTAGCCCCCGCCATTTCTGAAAATTCAGATCGGGTACCGGCATCGAGTTCGCTTGTTTCTTTATCGTGAAATCGGTTGACGTTTGCGTCGCCGTTTCGCACTTGATCCCCAATTTCAGCCATCCGTCCATCCACCTGCTGCGGCAAATTGCCGGCGGCACCACGCGGACTGACCACGCCGGCTCGATCGAATTCCGAGTGCGCTGCTCCGTAAGCCGGCGCATCTGCTCGAAGACCGGCATTTCTGTTCGGATCGGCATGCTGACCGGTTTCAGCTGCGAACGAGTCGCGAAGCAATTCAAACCCTGCAGTTTTTGCCTGTTTGGATTCGCTTGGATTCATAGTTCTGAATCTCGCCGGCGAATGTCCGGTGAGTAATGACATGCCGGCCGCCGCGTACGCTTGATCTTTATCCGTAATTAAGCCTGACGCTCGCCAGTCGCTGGCCAGCGTCTGAGCATCGCCACTGAGACCAAAGCGCATTAACTCATTGTTTAGGCGGCTCATTAAACCGGGTTTTGTACTGATCGTCTGTCCGGATTCCAATGCGCCGAATTGTGCATTCGTGCCCAGGCGGCTTTGCATCGACGCCGTGGCGCTATAGGCTTCCGATGCGGACAGCACGTCATTGGCCGACGATTGCAAACTTTGGAGCGTTTGATTGTTAAGACCCAGCGACACAACTTCGCGGGTACCGGACTGCGCATCGGTTGCCACGCTGCGCGCTAAGTCAGTCTGAAATCCCGCATCTTCGGTGAGCCGCGTCGCCATATCGAGTGCGATGTCGTTCGAACGTTGGCTGTTCAAGCCGAATTGACTTTGCAACCGGTCGCTGATGTCGCCACGAAGCCGGTCTTTTCGGGTTTGTTTGTCATTTCGAGTGGAACGTCCGCTGCTCTCGCTCTCCCCGTTCTCCTCGTCTTTTCTAGGAAACCAGCTGTCGCCCGCGGCCAGCCCGCCGGACAGCACCGACGCAAATTGATCCGAGGTGATATTGGTATCACTGTAGCGCTGTGCGTATGATGACCCTTCGCTGCGCATCAGCTTATCTGTTTCCGACGAACTGCTGTTCAGCCGCCGAGAAAAGGACGAACCGGTAGAGGCCTCTCGATTCGATGCAAAACTGTTGCCCGCAGAATTCGCCAGTGAACTCATAAATTGAGCACCGGCCTGGCGCATATAGTTCGATGACGACAAGACGGCTTCGGAAGCCTCGCGAGACACATTGAAGGTCGGCAGCACATTTTCCGCGCCGGTTCGGTGGGTGCCTTTCAGCGGAGAGTGTTGATAGGCCGACTGATTGGCAAACACCGGGGCCGTCGCCAACACGGCAGGCGATCCAGCGCGCTCGTCGATATAATCTCCGCTCTGCATGCGGCCCATGAAATGCGTGGCGGTGACCGAGCCGCCGTAGACCAGCATCAAGGCGATCGCAGGCGTCGAAGACGCCAGCATGCCGCCGATTGCCACCCAATCTTGCAACACCATATCCATTTGGTAAATCCCTTCGATCGAGGGAATATTGAAGCCTTGCGCATCCAGAGCGTCCATTTTTCCGAGAGCCGACATGGTGATGTACAAATTGATGACCGCCATGATCGGCATCCACAGTTGGATCCATAACAGCATTTTGAAGTACTGGCCAACCATCGAAATCCCGGCAGACCCCAGCATGACGGCGAAGACCATGAGCGGGGTAACGGCGTAACTGAGACCCTCTATCCAGGTCATCATCGGCCGGACGATCCGGGTAAACAGCGTCTGTTCTGCGGCCCATTGCATGTTGCGTTGCTGGATGGATTGATGGACCATGGCCGCTTTGTTCCACTTCAAGCCATCTTCATAGCGCCCGACGATACCTTTTTCGAACATTGGCACGATCAGGCTCGCCAGCATGTAATCGTTCGCACTGATCGTGCTATTGGACAAGGCCGTTAACGCATCGCTGATCCGCGTGGACACGTCCTCCGAGCTTTCGAGATTCAAGGTTTGTTTCAGTAAATCTTCTAAACCTGTGCTGCCATTGTTGGTAATGTAATCATCCAGCGCGACATAGGCATCGGTACAGGTCAATACCGTCGGACCGGCGCCCAAGTAGACTTCTGTGGTGTAGATTTTGGAATTGAAACGTATAGCCGCCATCACGCTCGCCGTACGCATGATCGCATCTAACGTGGTCTGATTTAAATCGACCCCGGTTAACGTACATTCTTTTATGTAATTGACGAACGAAGCTTCCAGATCGACCTTGGCCCTCGGTGAATTGGCTTTTCCCAGAGTTATCCGCGATAACAGGTTTTTTCGGACAGCAATTAAGGTATTGAGCGGATCCGCGAACCCGTGTTCGGTCATACTCGGTACCGCGAACGCCTGTTCGAACAAGCGCGTCATGCGATAACCCATATTGGACAGGATGGAACCCGCTACCGCCGGCCCAAACGGCACATTGTTGACCACAACCACGTTACCCGAGTAGGCGTCTTCAACCTTGACGACTACACCCGGCGCAAAGAGCGCGGTATAAATCAGCATAGAGGCAAAGACATCCTGATAGCGAATGCCACTCGCATTGAATTGGGTCAAACCTCGCAGCATCACCATCGTCACTCCCAGTGATGCGCCGACTGCAGCAGCTCCTTTGTAATCGTCGGTTAAAGAAATCATCGCGATCGCATTCAGTATCGCTGCGAGGAACTGGGAGTCTCCAATCGAAAATATTTCGTAAATCACCTGGTTTCCTCCTGAGTGGGATAATTGGCGGCGCTAGCGCCGGTTTGATCGAATGACGCGTAGTTACGGGTTGGGGTGGCTTTCATGATATTCGAGTAAAAGTCGACCACAGCTTTGATATTGCCGTATCGCATCGCCAATTCCGTGGATTCCGCTTCAATTTGTTGCCGAGCAGCATTTAGGGTTTCGGCCAGCTTGCTGGCATAGGCGCCATCTTGAAGCGAAGCCGCTTGCCGGACGGCATCATAAAGTCCCTGTACAATCAGTTGCGCCAGTTCAAGGGCGATTGCCGGTGACGCGTCCTCAGCAAACAAACGGGCCATGCCGTAATCTTGCCTCGCCATGTTGCGAATCATCGCTGAGACGGCACCTGGCACTAGTTCCATGAAGGCTTTTTCTTCCGCTGTTAACTCGCCACTATTGGTCCCGAATTTGTATACAAGGCCTGGCTTTACATTATTGCCGACTAGTAAATCTGAAACTCTTTTTCGCAAGCCGACCAGAGTCACCGGTTTGGGAGTGGGATTTAAACAACCATCAGCATCGTCGGTATCGCATTCGTAAATATTGACTTTCGCGTAATTGCCAGTGCCGGTGCCATTCAAGAGTTCTTTAAGACCAAGAATGCCTTTGAATGTCTGAACCGGATTGCTTTCGCCATTGCCGTCCGGTGCTGAAGTCGGTTCGTTGACAATGACAGTACCGCTGATACTCATCATCGCTTCCAGTAAACTATTCCCCCCAAATTGAAACCAGTTGCTCGCTTGCTTTTCGTTCAGCGCCCGCCAAACCAAATTGCCTTGAATTTTGGTTTTCATTGCGGAAGCGGCATTGTTTTTGACTTGTTGTGTCGGGTCTCCTTGGGTGCTGGTATTTGTTCTCGATCCAAAAACGTCGGTAATTCCTCTGGTAAACGAGAGTTCCGACTTTTTCATGTTCTCGGTAGCCCATGCCGGTAACAGGCTGGTGGTATCATTCACAATACCTTGAGCCAATTGACAGGAATTCGAGAACATCTGATTGAGATCCTGGATCCGTTTTTGCAAGCCGGACATCAGAACCCCGCACTGATTACACATCGCATCAATCGCCAGTTGAAAGGCATAACCGGTTGCGTTAGCAGCGACCGCTCGCATCAAGGTGATGAACTGGTCTTTATTGATGAACGAGAAACTGCCACCAAATAAATCAATCCCGCCGCAACCGGCGCTAAACGAAGGGGGTTGCAAGGAGATCATCTTGGTTTCCACAATCTTATTACGGGAGACGATTGATCCACCGGTAATTACTCCTCGCCTTTGACCTAGGTGTGCGGTAGGTGTTGTGACATTAGTCATTGTGCCGAACATCGCATCCAATTCCTCTTGCAAGTCGGCAAACCCACTGGCCGGTAGCGCAAGCATCCACGCCAGAAAGATCATTCGAGAAATACGCAAGTGCCTCATAGCAGCTCCCAGTAGGCAAGTTAACAAAACAGTTAAGGCAGTACTGGTTGCCCTCGCAATGCCTCGACCAATCGGCCAGGATCGTTCATTACCGGCTCGGTCAATGATCCTGCCTCCGGAATCAAATAACTCGAATCCGTAACACCGCGCGCCGTGCTAAACAGTTGATCCGATACCCACCCGGCGTTTTTGGCCGACACCAATACCCGAGTGGTCAAGTCGTCAAGCGAGACCACGCCTTGAGCAATCGGCAAGATTTCGTTTGGGGGCTTCATTAAGAACAAAGCCGGAGTAGACATCACGCCTAACGCCTTTGCCTGTCCAGTATCCGATCTGAATTGCTTATAGAATCCCGACGGCATCGGCTTGCCATCCAAAGACACCGGATAAATTTTGAAACCGAAACGCTGCTCCAACACCGTTAACAAGGGCGCTTGCGCTTCGCAAAAATGGCAATCCGAACGAAAAAAAAACAAAAGGGCAGCTTGTCTGGATATCGTCGACATGGCCCGTTCATTCGCCTGTGTCGCCATTTGATTGGCGGCATTGGATGCAAACGTGGCCATCGGCCGGCGGTTATTCTCGTCCAGCCGCGGATCGCTCATAACTACTCGTTGCGCCACAGTGGCAAACTTCTGGGCTTTATCCATCATTACCCGTTGCAAGTAGTAGTAAGCCGCCACGTTCTTTTCAGTGGGGTTATCGACGGCGGCGTCCTTGTAGTGTTCGAGATTTTTTCTAAACCATTCAGCAGAGAGGTATTCGGGCGGCCGAGGGGGTTCAGAGGGAGGATTAGGATTTGATGAAATCTTTTCCTCTGTCTGAGGCGGACTGGCAGTTTGCTCTATACTAGTGTCAGGAGTTGTTTCACGCCAAAACCATCCCCGCTGTTTGTCCAGAAAAAAAGACGGCTCTCCCTCATCGGATCGAGCCGTCAACGGGAGCAGCAGGCACAGCAATAGGAGCAGACATGGATTCATGGTTTCATTATCTCGTTTTTAAAAATTCAAACCCGCTGGCTAAATGCCTCTGAAATTCACCTACTCAGGCCCCCTGGCCGTTTCAATCCCCTTTCAACGAGTACCCTGATGATCGATGACATGGAAATTTCTATTTCGAAAGATGAATACAGGTTATTACTGGAGTTTTTGTTCTTGGCCGACAGGTGCGTGCTCAGTGCAGAACGGAAGAACCTCAAGTCCACCGAGCCTTATCGCGCGCTGATCGAAAAACTTTTGAGCTACGCCGAACGGTTCCAATGTGCCGATTTGGTCGTCGATATCCCCGGACTCCCTCACCGAATGGTGTCCGACTCCTTAGAATCAAAACTCATTTACAAAATCTTCAGCGAGTCGTTAAATGAGGATCAATTCTGGTTGAAACTCGCCCATGCTCTGGCGGTAAGAGACGTCGACGCCGAATTAGGCGCGATTCCTGCTCAACCCCAAAGCTCACCCGGACAAACCGAATTGGATGAAATGCGCCTGTTCAAGCTGGCCGAAAAACTCCTCGAATGGCGTAACGAATTGCTCCGGAACGGCCTCAGCCGCTTAGAGTTACGCGCTCCGACGGCATTCGACGTGGTGAGCCCAAAAGGCCGATCCGACATCAATTAAGCGCGGCAATCACCGACTTATCCACAAAATCTGTGGACAAGCTTGTGACAAATCAGTCAATCATCGGCAAACGCCCCCACAATTCAACCAGTTAGAAAACTGTGTAATATTTGGGCAATCTCTCTGTCATCCCCTAGGTCATCGGCATAGCGGCAAGCATTGACACCAGACCCATCACGGTGGATATCGCCGAAGTCGCGGTGGCCTGAATCTGGCTCAATTTACTGAACACATCGGCCGGCTGAGTGTAATCGACGATTTTCTGGAACTTCAGGATGTGTTCCGCCACGCTGCGGCGATCGCCCATCCCGTCGACCAAGCCAAGTCCTAACGCGTCTTCTCCGCTCCAGACCATTCCCGTAAAGAGATTCGGATCGTCTTTCAACCGATTCCCGCGGTGCGTTTTCACCACCTCGATGAATTGGTGGTGTACGTGAGACAACATGGTTTGCAGCTGTTCGACGGCTTCGGGTTCCGGGTCGGAGAACATATCGCCGACGCCCTTGAATTTTCCAGCCGTATACAATCGGCGCTCAACGCCCAGTTTTTGCATGATGCCGGTAAATCCGAACGAGTCCATTCGCACGCCGATCGATCCGACCATGCTGGCCCGATTGGCATAGATTTCATCGCCGGCCACTGCTACGTAGTATCCGCCGGAAGCGCCAAGGTCGCTGATCACGGACACTACTTTCTTATCCGGAAATTTTGTTTTCAGGCGTAGCACTTCATCGAAGATCATGCCGGCTTGTACCGGCGTCCCGCCGGGACTATTAATTTCCAGCATCACAGCTTTCGCCTGATTCTGCTCGCAGGCGGTGCGCAAGCTGGCAATCACGCTATCGGCATTGGTTTGGCCGTCCGGGGCGATTTCGCCGCTAATACGCACCATCGCGACATGGGGTTGATTCCGGTTAGTCAGAGACGACCAATTGGAGTAGACGGACAGTCCTAAAAAACTCAATACTGCCAATAGCGATAGCGTTCTAAATGCGGTATTGATGCGCTGGGTTTTGCGCATGACATCCGCGTTGCTTTTGACGATTTCTAGCAAGGCGTTTACGGTAGTCGAGTTTTCGGTCATTGTTTTCACTCCAGAATTTCATAGTCAATGGAATTTCGGATATCCACCCAATAGCTCGGCTGCGATATCGCGAATAATCGCCCTTTCCAGGCTGCGAGGTGTTGTCCTTCACTGAGACACCAAGCGAATAACCAATGGCCGTCGGCCGTCATGCCGCGCAAGACTTGACGAGCTTTCGGGTTATCCCACGCGGTTTGTCCCGCATCCTGAAACTGATTCGCCGGATCGAAGGTGGCCGGTACCGGTGGCGCCCGGCGGATTACCAGGCTGTGGGCGGTGGCCACGCTATCGTCTTTGTCCGTGGCGCTTTGCAAAATTACCGGATAACCTAAGATTTCGTCGCGCGCGGGATCGCGGGGCGCCGGCTCCATATCGGCGAGACGCAATACTGCCCACAACGGTTCGCCGCCACCCGTCAGGCTATACACCCGCCAGCGTACGCTTTTGTCATCACCGCAGTTATCCTGGCACGTCGCCGTCAATCCGGCTTGCCGCACAGCGGTTTCGAAGCGGCGAATCATATCCAAGCGAGCAGTGACCGGGATGCTGAGCGAATTGGCATAGCTCTCGTCCATATACAAGCGGCCATACACTTTGTACAAGTCGGCCGGCTTTGCGGACGGCGTTAACAGGCTCAGTGCCAATCCCGCCATGCCGATGCCCGTGCTGACGTCCATTCCGGCCGGGGACAACGGTGCGCCAGTGGCTACCGCCCCGACGAAACTGGCGTCTTCGGCCACATTCCGTATCGGACTGGTCGCACCGGCTGGCATCGCAGCCATTGCCTCTTTACGGGCCTTAAACTGCTTCGCTCTGAATTCTCTATACATCGAATTCTGCACATCGAGCCGCTCACTCCGACTGCCGAGTACGTCGCGAATTAAAAACGAAATTTGATGCGCTTCCTCAGTCGGCAGCACTTTACGGTGCGCCTCCGAAATCGCAATGGGTCGGGAGGCCGGAGCGCACGCCGTCAAGGACAACGCGATGGCGGCGGCTAGCGAGCGAACGATGGTTGATGTCATGGCAGTTTTCCTTAAGGTTTAGACGGAGCGAGACCTGGACCCATGGACCAGCCTTGTTCCTCCGCGTCTTGCCGGGTCTGGTTCATGTCGATGCCTTGCAACCGCAGCACATTGCGGTCCGCCGTATTGCGACGGTCGCCCTTATAATTCAAATCGGAACTGGCGCCGGTCAACACGTCCAAATTGAGTTTTTCCGGGGTTTGCGCCGTCGGTAAGCGCCCGGTACTGGTGAGAATACCAATCCATTCGTCCAGATGAACCTTGCTCCAATCGACTTTTTGCAGTTCGCTGATTGCAATGCCTTCGCACTGGGGCGACTTAGGCGGTCCGAAGTCCTTGCCTAATTGCGGCCGGATTTGTTCCTGCAGTATTCTGGCCAACGGCGAGTTGAAACAACAATAGGCGTAGTTCTGTTGAACGCACATCCCCAGTATCTTGGAGCCGCAGTACTGTCCGACAAAACTACAGGCTTTCACGGCGTTTTTGGCCATCAATTCGTATTCTTTCTGCTCGCACTTGTAGATCATTTGCACGACCATGTTCAGAATTTGATAGATGGCATAGGCGATCATGATGACGTTGAGCATCGTCCCGATATAAGCCGCCCCTCCCCCCAACTGGAGTTCAGCACCGGTACCTTGTAAATTACCGGCCGCATCCACCGCTGAGGTAGTCCCTTGACTGCCGGCCGCGCTGAATAAAGCATTTGCGGCCTCCGGCCCGAACACATCGGCTGTCCAGGACACCATTTTTTCCATGGCTGTATTCCGCAATGAACTGACCACATCCAAATACGCGGTTTTGGTAAAGCTGGCCGTGCACTCGGAGCCAATGTTATCGACGACGGAATCGAGTTCGGCCAATACGTTGTCCCAGGCCGTTTTAATGGGGGTATAAACCGCCTCACCGGCATCGATCAAAGGGTCACTTAATTTTTGCCATGCCCCGCGGATCGGGTTGGTATCATCCAAGCGCATGATAATGTTGTGGGTTTTGCTGACCTTGTACATCAGATCGATGTACTCGCCGATGCCGATGGAGGTCGGCGATTTACAGCAATCGATTTCACTGGTCAGATTGACTACTTTGCATGACCCTCCCTTGCCCTCGAAGACCTTGCAGGTGGTCACATCTTTCGGGTCGCTACAGGTTTTATCCATCGCCGCTTGTTGTGCCGAATTCAACGCGGCCAAGGCATTGGTAAAATCCTGGCTTTGTGTTCGGGTAATATCAACACAATCTTCGCCCATACAGCGTACCGTTTCGCCGCAGTCCGGTTTCACGGACGCCGTCGCCTTTATCACGCCGAATTCCTTTCCGCAATCATAGGTATCCTGATACAGCCAGCACTTTCCGCTAGCGCCAATCGTCCCGTCGACGCACTCGGATCGGACGAAGGCACAGCCGCGCGCTTCCAGGGTTGCGCAGGTCTCCGGCACCTGCGCTTCAATATCGCTGACACACTGTCGGGTTCCGTCCGGCTTTGTCCAACACGGAATATCGTTGGAATTGCACGTCGCGCTCATGGTCGCTTTGGTGCAGGTTTCCGGAATATTTTTGAAAGGTGCGTCTTTGAAATTCGGTTCGCACACCCACATTTGCCCCACCGAGGTGGTGATGGCCATGCAATATTTGTCGCCGATCTTGATCCCGGCGTTGATATCACATGTGGTTTTCACGCTTTTGCAAATTCCGTCGTCCGCCGCCTTGATTAGGTTCTGGCAGGACTTGTCGTTCATGGTCCATTCGTCCCGAATAATAATTTTCATCGGATCGTATTTCAGTCGGATTTGCGCAAAGGCTTCGCCGCATCCTGAGACCAACGCCTCCGCATTGAATTTCAAGATGGAATTCTTCCGGGCGTTGACAAAAGGTTCTGTCACATTGATGTTGGGATAGGCCTGCCAACTGGTCGACATTTCGCACTTGGGCGACGGTGCCCAGCCGTTGTAACCCGTCCAGACCAGCTGGTCATTGATATGAACCCGCATATAGTCATCCCATTGGGCATACAGAATGGTCGCGGAAATGATCGCTTCCGGATGCTTCACGATGTATTGGCTGGACACAGTGGGATGGGCGCAGCCGCCGTCGCACCAGTAGTTGTCACCCACAATGCCCACCCAAAGATCCACGCATCCGTCCCCACAGGATGCAATTTTGGTTTCCCCTTGGGCCGGTAGAATGACCGGCTCTAGCAGTACATCGTGACTGGCGACGCAGGTATTGGTAATGGGAGGGTTACGCCGACAGGTTTTGTAATCCGGTTGCGTGCCTTTACCGGGGGTGAGTGTCGCCTTGACCTCCTTATTGCAGTCGGTGAAATATTGCGAGAACAGATCGTGGTTCTGCATGACATAATCCGTCGTTCCCCAGATGGGATCATCGAATAGATTGGGATGCGCCCGATTCGCCGACTTGATTAGAGTCCGGTACGCTTCGCCGGTATGGCTAGTTTGGCTTTCCATGCTCGTTTGCATGTCGTTGCCGGCTTTGATGGTCGCTGCGTTTTTGCCGTACAACTGGGTGAAGGTCGTGGCGTTACCCGTTTCTGAATCCGGATACAATTCGCTGATTGGGACCGATACGTCCTTACCGGTATTGGGAAAAAGGACCAAGCTTTTTTGATCGGCGCTGAGTGTCGGCATTACAAACCCGCTGACGGCGCTTTCACCGGTTTGTTGTCCAATTTTGGCTGATTCGCTCATAGTGTCAGCGACCACCGCATGGGTCGGCACCCAAATCAACAACACCATCAAGAAATGGCAAATGGCTCGGGTAGATGTGCGCTCGGAAAATTCGATAGCCATCTTAAAATCCTATGCAACAGTCAGTCCATCGCCACAATATGTAGACGTGGTATTCGCCGGAACCGGGATAAGAATGGCCTGCTCCCCATAGCAAATCACTTTCGCCAATCGCATGTTTGCTCTGGGTATCGGCCACTGGGTAAAACATGGTGGTAGCGTATTGGGATTTCGGAATAAACGGGGAAATCGTCCCGCCGCAGACGTGATCATCGCCAACGGTTCTATGGGCCAGGCCGCGCCGATGCAGTGCGGCCGTAGCTCTTGTCATCAATAAACTGCTTTGACGCGGCGCAATGCCTTCACCGGGATGGGCGTGACCGGACAACGGATAGATGCCACCCCAGGCCCCGGCGCACCAGAACATTTCGTCAATCGGCCGGCCGGCGGACGCCGCAATAGCATCGAACGAACACGCCGCCAATGCCACTGGATTCGCAAATAATACGACCTCCGGATTGGTGAAGAATGCCAATTCATCATTGTTCCAGGTCGGATCCAGTTCCGAGACATACAGCAAATCGAAATCTTTGTATCCGTCGGCAAAGCACCGATCTTCCCAGAATAGATCGAGCATGACGTATATCGGGAATGCGTAATAGTGATAATTGAGGAAGACTATTTCATCAGTGTCGTATACAACAGGCGACGAACCACCCCACAATCGCACATTCGACTGATTGATTTTTGTGCCGCCGAGCGTCGGCGCGCACCAAGGATTCGGCACCAACTCCACGACCCTGGCCGGACCCCAATAGCCCATGGTCATACCCACTTCCGGGATAAGCTCTTTGCCGTCGCAAACGCAGTAGACATTACTGGCGGCGGACGACGGAACCAAATCGTCGCCCACGGATGAATCGCCGCTACCTTTTGATTGCGGCGCGCGAAAATCCAGCACACCGCCGGCCAGCCGAATCGGAAACAAACATCCCCAGCAGATATCGGTAATCAATTTCCCTGACCAGAGTTCCGCGTCCGGACATAGGGCGTCCGCAGCACGTGACTGGCCAGAACACAAACACGCACACAGCAATACAAGTTGCAACCACGTCGCTGGTTTAGTCATGGCCTGCCACCGCGATTTCTCTAACTTTGATGTGCATGCCGTCTTGTTCGACAACGCTGGGAACCGCTTCGAGATTAAAACGTTGCCGCACGTCGGCGGTGAGTAAGAACACCGATTGTCCCAACCGTTCTTCGAGCGCATTGAACGCCTGCCATCCTTGGTCCCGTTCCAACCCGGTAATCAAATACGTCACCGGACGGCCTGTTACCGCCTTTCCCTCGCGCTCAGCTGCCGCGACTTGATCGGGTTGCGTGGCATCGAAGACCACCAGACGCTGGGTAAAAGGCAGTTGACTCAGCGGATTGATGCGCTGCCCTTGTCGGACGATGATCTGTCCTGCCGGGGTGACGACGTCTCTTGGCGCCGTCACGGTGATATCAATCAACCGCTCGCGATCTTGTCGTGCCGTCACGAGCGATAATAGTTCGGCTTTTTGCCAGAAATGGGCCTGTGCTTCGCGTTTCTTAGCTGCCCAATCGATGCCGGCCATTCGCGTCTTCATCACCTCGATCAAATCCAGCTCGGCGATAGCCTGCGTATCGCCGTGTACGCCCAGATCCACGACTCGATCATCCGGCGCCTGACGCGATTTTAACTGTGCCTCCAACCAGGCGATATCGGTAACCCCTTCCACCTTGGCCAGAACACGGTCGCCCTCCTCCACCGTCAAACTCGGCACCACCTGAATATGGGCATTCTGAAAACGGGTCGGATCCAGTTCGATAGACGGAACCCTCTGAGCATCCAGCGTTTGCGCCAAACCATGAATTTCGCGAATAAATTCCTGCACCCGCTGACCGTCGCGTATGCCCCTGAAAACCACTAACACATCGTCTCGGCCGGCGGCCGCTTCGAATAGATTGAGCAGGCCGGCCCGACCCAAGGACGTCGAAGCGTACAGGACATAATGCCGGCGTTGATCACGCTTCGGCTTGGCGAAGGGTTGCGGTGAAGGCGCATGCTTTAAGGTTTCCAAGGCCAGCGCCTTGGCATTCGCGGCGTGCGGATTGGCATCCAACCAGGCCGGACGCGGTCCTTTTTGAGCGTGCTGCATCAACGCCTTCGAACGCTCTAACCAATCGGTATCGGCACCGGCCATTGGTACCGACCCACCGATCAATACCGCCGCCACCGCTATGGGCTTAAAATGGCAACGCATAGACTTTGCCTATAATCTGATCGGGATGCACCACGCCCCAATAGCGGGAGTCGAAGCTATTCTCGGTTGTGCCTGTCACCCACAATTCGCCGTCTGTGACAATCTCGGTCCGAATAAACGCGGCGGCCGGTTGCTTTAATTTACCCGCCAACGCCAACCCTTCGGAGACCACGCTACCGTTCACTCGCGCGGTTTGAGTATCGACCGTTACGGTGTCGCCACCCACACCGGTCGCGATCTTGATCACAATGTGGGTAAACGAAAACCAGGGCGCCATGGCCATGCGTTGATCCGCGGCAAACGCCACCAGATCGTCTCGGCGAATGTCTTTGGCGTAGGTGTCGACCACGAACCAGCGGTGATTGCCGGGCAAACACCGATCTTTCTGATCGTCGATACCAATGCGAAACCGATTTTCTAGATAAGCACCGCAAATCACAATCGCGATCAGCGTCGGGAGGGCTTTTTTAAACCAAAATACCTTTTGATCGAGGGGGTTACTCACCGACATAGACATCCTCCGGCGCACCGACCACCATGTTCGCATCGACCACCACGAAACCGGAATCCACCAAATGCGAGATTTTGGCCTGCCATTCATTCATGGCGTGCGTGATGGTATCTTGACTGGCGTCTTTCGACAGATTTCGGGTCCACCCGGTCCGGTCTATCACGAACACCGGCGTCAATAAGTTCAGTTTTTCCAACTCGGTCGATAGCGAATGCCTTACCAGCCAATAGCTGGACGACACACTGACGGCAATGGTGGCCAAAACAACGGCAATCAATGATTTAAGCGACATGGCGTGTTTCCTGTTGTAGCAATAAATGGCGGATGGCGGCATCGGTCGAATAGCCTTGCCGTTTCAGATTTTTGATCGCGTTGACGTGTTCGGCCTTGGTCGAATACAGCAAGCGTTTGTAGGGATCGACCACCAGCCGGGCGATGCCTTGACCGTATTCGGTGATAAAGAAAATTTCCGAGTAGACGCCGGGGATAGTGTGAACCGATTTGAGCAATTGGATTCCGCCATCGGAGAGCGGCAGACGATTCTCGTTTTTAATGGTGTCGATCGCTTCCGGTTTTTGGCCTAACAGATACATATTGGCCGAGTTCTCGACGATGGCTCGGCCGGTCGGCGAGCGATACAAATCGTTGACCGACTGGGTAATCGTCACCGCGGCACCGCCGTATTTTCGGAACCGTCGATAACCATGTTCAATGAAGGTCGCTGCGTCCCCCATACTCAATAAATCCCAGGATTCGTCGATGATCACGATCTTGCGCCGATCGCGCTCTCCGAGATACATTTCCTGTTGGATCTGATAGATCAATTGCAGCAACACGACTTGTTGTAAGTGTTTGCGCCCCTTCAATTCCTCCAACTCCAACACGGTAAAACTATTCTGAAACCGAACATTGTTGACGCCGTTGAAGAACCGGCCATATTCGCCGGTCGACGTGAAGGGAAAAAGCTGTTCGCCGACATCCTTCAGTCTTTGGTCGGATTCAGCCCGCAACCGCTGAGCGATATCGTCGACGGTCATCTTTTGCGCCATTTCATCCCACAGTCCTTTTAAGATCCGCTTTAATCCGGCGGTCTGAAAGTCGCTGAGTTTTTCGGTGGGCGCCGCCATCGCGGTAACCAATCCGGCCACCACATCGGCTTCGTCTTCCCAGTTTTGCACCAACTCGAAGGGATTCAGGCAAATCTGTTTGTCAGCCGTAAATTCCATGAATTCGCCGTCCAGCGTATCGGCCAGATTCTGATAGGAACGGCCGACGTCAATTACCCAGATCTGCGCCCCTTCGGTGAGATAATTGACGATAATTTCATTGGTCAGAAAAGATTTACCGGACCCCGATTGCGCGGCGATGCAACAATTGAAATTCGATCCGGAATCAAATAACGAGACATTGACCAGTTGTCCTGAGCGCGAAATAAAGTTGAGTACCGGCGAGCCAGTCCCCGACCAATCGGCAAACATCGGCAACAGCGGAATCGCGTGACGGGTTGCCATCGTGATATAGCGGTTACTCACTTGCACTTGGCTGAGTTCCGCGCCCAATGGCAGGCAATTCAGAAAATATGGC
Organism: Methylomonas sp. HW2-6; assembly: GCF_052474525.1. Taxonomy (NCBI): domain Bacteria; kingdom Pseudomonadati; phylum Pseudomonadota; class Gammaproteobacteria; order Methylococcales; family Methylococcaceae; genus Methylomonas; species Methylomonas sp. HW2-6. The sequence continues at coordinate 123,101 of NZ_CP184122.1, read as the reverse complement.
AAACTAAAATACCGGTCTTCGAGCAGCTGAAAACCCAGCTCCCGGTAATAGGTGCGCGCATTGGACACGGCTTGGGATTCTTCATAAGGATCGCAGAACAACACCATGCCGAAATAAGTGCGGATGGGGCGATCACCATCGTTCAGCGCGTCGAAGAGTAAGTCGAAATTGTGTTTTCGGATCGCTAACTGCGGGACGATATTTAATAGCGGTCCCACCGCCTGATTGGCGGTGAATTGACGTTTGGTCTCCAATTTCATCCGTGTGGCTTCAGAATCCGGGTAATGCAGTGTGACGGAGATCAACACATTGTCGCGAATACCACGGGCTCCGCTCAGTAGATCCCCCAAATAGCTCAGGGCCGAGCCAAAATACACTTGATCCGGCAGCCGTTTGACCGATAAGGTTTTCACCCGTTTGCTGCCAAGAGTCACGCCGGTCTGATCGACCGCCAGTTCGTTATCGAAATCGAATAATTGTTCGCGGATCAATTTACGCGGATCGCACTCGGGCACCACTAGATCGTGCCAGCTGGCTTCGGGGTGCCAATTCAACATCGTGTTCAACAGACGCACATACACGTCGGCCGTCAATGTCTTTGGCCTTAATCCACTCGTCGCTAACGCTTGAAACGCGGCCAAGCGCAATTCCGACGCATGTCTCAATTCTTTCTGAGTGGGTTTTGCCCCCGACAACGGTATCTTCGCAGTCACCAGCACATGAAACCGCCTAACTCGTGTCGGCAAGGCTTTATCGATCGGATGCTGAGTGGCTCCACGCAGATAGTCCACATTGGACGCCACCAAGGCTTGATACAACGGATTTTGTTGCTCCATTCGGCGCGTCTTCAAAGTGGCCATCACTGTGTCGATATCGGGAGACGCCCATAGGCCAACCTGAAGCAAGGTGTCGATCGGCCATTCCTGGTTCAACAAAACGTTGATGCGATCGGCGATCGACGGATCGTTTCCGAAAAGCGGCTCGCACAAAAAACCGAATCCCAAGCTGGCGTCTTCTCCCAAGAACAGATTGTTATCGGGATCGAACGCCAACACGGAGAATAAATTGTCGATTCTGTGGTAACTCTGTTTAGGCATCGGGGTTTACGCTTCTGTTTAACTCTATCGAGTAAGGGTTAACGGTACGAACCTTCGCTTTCTTGTTTTTGACAAGCCTTCTGGCTCTTGCCGCATTACACGGCACCAGCTCGGTACCATCGCTGCTAAAAACCTGGACCTTTAACCGGCCATTCTGGTTATTCCGAGGACTCACTTTCATGACCCATCCTGAAAGTCAGATGGCGGTTTCCCGCCGGACCTCGTTATCCAAGGTGTGATCACAATCACTTAAAGGATTGCAATTCCAAACCCAGATCACGGTCTATCGATTACGGAATCGATAGGATTACCACGTCGCGGTAACGACGGCGTTGATGATGCCAGGGGCGGTAAACAAACCCAGACCGGCGGCGACACCGACCGCAAAACCCATCAGGGAATTGCGCAATACGCCGGCAATCAGCCCGACGACGATAAACGCCGCCGCAATCAATTTGCCCAACGATCCTTGCATCCAGTTGGTCAACAAGGTGTACACGGCGTTGAATTCGGTACTACCGGTACCGGCAAACGATTCGGAGGAAAACAGAAACATTCCCGCCACGGCGACAAGGGCGACCAACAATTTGATCTTTACCAGATTTTTCATTTGTTTCATGGTTATACCTTTCAGAAAAGTGAGTAAATAGGCGTTAAACCCAAATCTCGGGCGCGGCAACGCCCGGTTGGCGACCTAACGCCTAACTCACCGCCTGGTGGTTTATTCGATTGCTAAAACGGCGATTTTGCTTTTAACAGCGACTCGAATCCTTCCGGCATTTTGCCACCACCTCCCCCCATTTTTTTACCGTCCACCAGTCCATCGAGATCGAATTTATCCTTTTTGGGCGGTTCACGTTGTTCCACTTGCAGGGCGCGCAATTGCGGATTTTGCGTTACGGATTTCTTGCCGATCATCCAACGTCTCGGCTCTATCTCGGTAAACACATAACCGGATACGTTCAAGTCGCCGTCTTTGTCCTCCCAGGGCGCGATCCAGATTCTCATGACTTCGGATGGCGTGCGTATCGGGGTGGGATCCTCGATATGCGGCATTGGCGATTGTTCCCGGCCACTGCCGGTCAGGGTCACTGGTTGCGGCTTGGTCGCTTCGCTGGGTGCAGTTCCCTCACCGGCAGGCAACGCATTATCGGTCACTTGATAGGCGCGTTCGGCGGAAATACAAATCGGATCATCCGGCATCCCTTTACAACCATACGAATCCGGAATCAGCGTACAAGCACCGAGTAGCGGTACCAACACGATCAACAAAACTGATCTGAACATGCGTTTCACCTTATTGTTTTGCAGTTGAGACGCTTTGAGTGCTATTCAGCCAACCGGCTAAATCGTCCGGGGCGCCTTTGTGGGTACGGCCGTCCTGGGCAATTACAAACGGCACCGCGGTCAATCCCAAGATGGCGGAAGTAATCACCGCTTTCTGCATAGGCTCCTTGTCACAGCTGCCTGGAAGCTGTTCCGGCAACCCGGCGTAGTCCTGATTGAGTAGTGCGGTAGTCGCCTTTTCCTTGTCCTTGGTTTGGAGCAGACATTCGATTTTGTTGACCAGAATCGTCGACTCCGGTCCCAATACCGCGATCGGGATAATCTTGAAGGTGTAACGATCGGCGAGCGCCGGTAGCTGCTGCTGCAACTTTTTGCAGTAGCGGCATTGCGGATCGACGAATACCACAACCGGGGTTTTGCCCTTGCCCACCAGCACCGGGCCGAGTTCGTCGATGTTGAGTTTCATGTCGGCTAGCGGAATCCGATTCATCACGGAATCGACTTGTTCGATCCGGGTAATCGGTGTTTTCGACCAGGTATCCATTAATTGGCCCTTGAAGGCAAATCGGCCGTTGCGGGATATGAAGTAGGTCTCGCCGCCCGCTTCTACCATATTGAAGCCATCGATCGGCAAGGCCTTCATCGCGTTAATGGCCCCTTTCGCAAACAATGCGGCCTCGGTCGGTGTCGAGACTTCAGGACTTGCCACTGGTGGCTGACCGGCGACAGCCAGACTGGACACCACTAAGAGGAAAATTGCAGGGAGGAATTTCATGGGGTCTCCATTCATTGATTAACTTTTTTCGAGCAACCGCAACTTGGTGCCGCGTTGCACGACTAAATTGATCTTGCGGGTCACATCGATCTCGATCACCGGGAACAGGTTCTCCGCATAGTCGATGTAATAATTTGCCAAGCGCTCCATGGCGTACCCGGTTCCCCGTAAAGCCCCTCCCTCTATCGAATCCTGGCTAAAGGAGCGTTGAAACGGGGTTGTCGCCACGCCAGCGGGTCCAGCTAACGCCAGCACCTGGGTTTGCGTCCGACCAAACATATCCGAGAATCCGCGCAGAAAGCCGGCCAACAGCGCATTGCGCAGTAAAGCGCCTTGCTTGTTGACGAAGCGGCCGCGAATACCAACCTTGCCGTCTTCGCCCACCGCATACGCATCCAAGGGCACTTCGATAACACCGCCATCCTGGCGTACACAGGAAATGGATTCCGCCCGAATGTAGGCGCGTTCCGAACTCAAGTCGCCGAATCCTGAGCTGACCACGAAACACTCTTTGACGTCGGCCGTATACCGGTTCGGCAGGATGGCGTCGGCTTTTAAGCGCACTAACACCGGAAATGGGTTTTTCTGTGCGCTACTCCCGGTTGGGGCATCCATACCGTTCAACAGGTTGCCCGATAAAATACTGCCTGCCGGGATGAGGACGCTTTCTTGTTCGGCTTTTTTGGTCTCCGCGACTTCGACCTTTTTCTTGGTTTCAGGATCGGTGCTGGCAGCTTGCTTGATCACTCGGATTTGCAGAGCATTTCGCTCCGAGTCCCGCGCCGGGTTCGATGCAATCGGATCAACAGGCATCGCCGCCGGGTCTTGATAGGCCCGCGGATTAAACAAATTGTCGGCATTGGTGACGCGCTCCTTGGCTGAGTGGGACTTTGCGCCGGCATCGGGAGGCAACACTGTCTGAGCCCCCGAGGGTTCCGCTTTGTTTTCGGTTTTCAAGCGATCGATTTCCGCTTTCAGCGCTTCGATTTGCGTTTGAGCGGTTTGACCAGTTTGATCGGCCAATTGTTTGATCCGTTGCTGATCGGACGCTTGATATTGATTATTTTGGGCGACTACGCCGTCCAGCAGAGAGCGTATTGCATGTTGATCCTCCTGGAGTTTGCGAATTTGCGCCCCAAGACCGTCGATTCCTAAAGACCTGGGATCTGCATCGGTGAAGATATGCCGGGCAACGTCCTTTTTGGAGGCATTTTGTACCGGCGGCGGGGCGTCGCCCAACATCAAACTGATTGCCACCATCAGCGTCGCAACAATCGTAGTGACGACAATTACTCGTTGATACGTAGGATTGAGCGCGTCCCATTTTTCAAGTAGCGTGTTCTTCATAATCCGCCCTTATCGCAAGACCGACGGTCTGATCTGTTCTTCGGCGAGGCCTCGTTGCTTCACTACCACAAACAACTCGGTCGATTGTCCGGGTTCCAGCCACACATCTGGCCAGGCCGCCACCGCCACAATGTCGCTAAGCCCGGTTCCCTGACCAATACAAGAACGCTCGTCGAGTTCGATGCGCTGAGGGGTGGTATTGACCGTTTTTGCAATTAAGATCGTCGTATTGCGTCCATCAAAGGCTTGGCCGACGGTAGTCTGAATGCCCTGCTGGTCGCAATAAACGGTTTCGTTCGCCGATACCGGGCGGCCACTGAATCCATTGGGGCTTTGCATTAACGCCAGTTCTCTCAGGGTGGCTTTCAGTTGCGCGACATGCTCTTGTTGAACCGTATCGTCGACGTTACCGCTTTTTTTGGCTGCCGGTTGCGTCTGAGTCAGGCGAGAATATTCGACGCCGGCGAGTTCAAGCCGAATCTCACGGGGCGGAATCAGTTTCGGCGCCAGCGTCAGCGATATGGCAAGCGATTCGTTCTCGCCCGGCGTTATGTATAGAGTGACCGGATCTTCGCTATTGCTGGCGACATAGACCACATTGCCCTCCACTTGCGTTTCGGCGCGACTGACCGTTCTTACCCTAGGACTGGGAAACGGCGTCACAATTCGATTCAGGTGGTTTTGCGCCACCGTGATAATCTCATTGATCCCAGCCGATACTTTGATGGTTTGCGGGGCGATGCCGCCGGTACCGGTAGGCGCTGTTTCCTGGGATTGACCGGTTTTCAATACATCGGCTGGAACCGCTAACAAGTCTACCGACTGAGGTTCGGCGACGACACAACAAGCTGCCCCAAACAGGCCAATCATTAACGCGCATTTACGGATTTGCATGTGTGGAAGCCTCCATTTGCTTTTGCATTTCTAAAAACTCTTTGGTTTTCGGTTCCCCTTGATAGACGTCGAGGTCGTTCACCACCGGGTTGTAGTTAACAATCGCGATTTGAAACTCGTAAGTGCGAAAGGATGATTCGGGTTTATCGTTTGGACCTTTGGTTATGAGCTGGCCGGTCACGAACACTTTGTTGGTTTCCTTTTCGAAATAAACTTGATTCGGCGTAAAAGACGTCGATATTTTGTCAATCTTCAAAGCACTGATCTGATCGTTCATTGCATTGATTATTTCGCGATGGATCTCCGATGACAGTAATGGGGATATTGCGTTGCCTACGAAATCCAGTGTGTTGGGGGTTACGTTGCCAAGTAATTGCGCTAGAAATAGACCCCACGCTTCCTTGGTTTGGGCAGACGCCTCCTGCCGGGAAATCTCGACCTTCTCAGTAAGATTGGGTGGGATCATGATCACTGTCCGTTCCGTTCGTAACGCGGCGAACGCCGTGATGACGTTGGTTGCGAGCAAACCGATCAACAAAATCCTGTGTAGGCGGTTTTCCGCTTGGACAAAACCCCACGACTGTAAAAATACACTCAGCTTCATTGGTAGTACTTCCTGATATAGGGGTTAGGGACCGATATCGCGTTGGTTGGGAGTAAACCGACCCAATAAGCTGCGTGTACCAAAAAGCCGTTCGGCCGGTTATCGGTGAATCGGCGGATGAACTTGATCACGAAGTACGATGCGATCAAGCAATACAACAGATGATCGATGAAGATGCCAAGCAGCATCATGGCCACCACAATGACCAAGTCGTGGGCGGTCCAAATCAACAGAATAGGTGGATCATCGATAAAGCGGGGGATCTTGGTAGGTTCCATGCTAGCCTCCTGTGTTGGTGGCTATTGTGCACAAAACGCAAATTAAAACCCGCTGGCTAAATGCTTTTAAAATGCACTTTGCCAGCGGGTTTGGGGATCAGGCTTGTGATAAACAGGTTTTTTGTTTGAAGAGGTCGCCCATGATTTTAAGCACTCCCCCCACCTGGAAGGTCATACCATCTTTATTTTGCCAAAGTCAGCGGCACCAGAGACAATAATGCTAGAGTAGCGGAAATTTGGACGGGGAGAATTGGCAATGGCAGAATGGGGTCGAAAAGATGCCGAGATGGCAATTGCTTTGAAACGCGCCGAGTTAAATCGCGCGTTGAGCTATAAAGTCAATTATGACGCCGAGGGACATAACATCTGCCTAGCGCTAATACGTTTCAAAGACAACACCATAGATGTGCTTACAGCATATTCTAATGACAGCGCAATTCCAGAATCGATCAGGCTCGGATTGAACTTGATACCGAATTTGTATGCTTTCATGCCGAAAACAGAGTTTTTTGGCTGCGATGGAATGGCGCAGTTCCATACCGAACCGAAGCTGCTCAATTATCTCTTTGCAACTCCCGGCATCCGCCAGAATGCATTTAGCGGTAATCTCCCTATAAACACTTTCTATAAATCGGTTCTCGAAAGTCAGCGCGAACGAGCTATTTGGCATTCGCAACACCTAAAGCGCCCTGACGACCTCGCTTCTGTCACCTTAGTAACGGAGATCAATTGTTGTTCGACTTGCACGGAATACTCAATCAACCGATTTCGGAATCGATTTCCCAACATTCCACTTCTTGTTATTGAACTTGGTAAGGAAGTGGGTAAAAAGCTACCGGTCCAATTCGAGAAAATATCGATCTCAATCACGCCAAAATGATTCGGAGTGTTAATTCCGATATCTTTGGAAAAAATGGCTTTTTGCATTCTAGGCTAGGAATTTCGCTAAAGGGAACCTCCGGGTAATGGAATTCAATAACGGCTTTCGACCGATCAATCTCAATAGCTGGCAGTCACAAGGCGACCCTTTGCGGTCTGTCACCTAATGTGATTCTATGACAGAGATTGATTCGTTACCAGTCATATACCTTGGTCTTCGATAATATGGTGGATTGGGCGCAATGAAACGGTAAACCTAATTGCTATGTTGCTATGGATTGATAAGAGCTGATTTAGCTAGCACTTTGCAGAGGCAAGCTAGTGCTTAATTGCGTAAATCAACGATCACTATTTTTCGCTCGCCAGGCAGCAGGTGGAGTACCGATTTCCCGTTTGAAAGCCTTATTGAAAGCTACTTCGGATTCGTAGCCGACTTTGACGGCGATTTGAGCAATCCCCAAAGCAGACGATTGTTGCAGCAGCTCTTTTGCTAGATTCATCCGGATGAGTTTGAGATAAGCCATGGGGGCAATGCTCAGTTTTTGCTTAAACTGCTGAGTAAATACCGAGCGGGACATGCCGCTTTGTGCTGCCAACGCGGCTATCGTCCAGGGCTTGCCAATCTGCTGATGCATGCACCGCAACGCCTTGCCCAATCGCTCATCACTTAACAAACCTGCCCATCCGGTTTGACGGTCGCTAGACCCCGACAAATAGGCGCGCAATGTTTGCACGAAAAAAATGTCGGCCAGCGAATTCAGCATGGCCTGAGTGCCAAGAGTTTGCGAGCGGATTTCCTGTTCCATCAATGACAATGTGGCCTGTAGGGCAATCAACTCCGAGTCGGTGACCTGAAAACAAATCAACGGAGGCAGTAAATCGAGTGCTAAAGGATAACGCTCAAGCGCAAAAACGAATTGTCCACCCAGCACGATGGTTTGGTCGCCATCCTGACCACAGCGCAACACTCTACCTTGCAAATTCACCAGCAAATCCTCGAATTTGTCGGTCGTGCCGTCTGCCGATGAACGAACCCGGAACGCATTGCCACGCGGCAATAAATAACAGAACCCCCGTTCAAGTTTTACCGGCAAGGAACCATCCTTAAGGTCTATGTAGCAGCAACCCTGGATCACAATGCCAAACTTGGTATGCGGGTAGGCTTTTAAATCAATCCCCCAGGGCGAATGCCCCTCTACTCGGGTATAAACAGCTTTTTCTATCTGTAGCTTAGGCAGCAGGACTTCCAGCGCATCCATCAATACGGCCAATCGGACAAAACTTCAGGATTTTCAGGCATGGTTTGACAAACTCCCCCGTCTTAAACTTCGCACACCCTACAGCGAGGGGATTTAGTGAGGTTAGGAATTTAGCATGAAACTTGAATTGAAAAATAAAAGAGTACTGGTAACGGGGGGAACGCGTGGTATAGGACTGGCGATTGTGCAGGCAATGGTTGCCGAAGGGGCAACAGTTTGTCTCTGCGCCCGCAATCCGCAACGCCTTAAGCAGGTAGCTACGGATTTTCAGCAGCAAGGCTATCCGGTAGACGCAAGCTGCTTGGATGTATCGGATTCCAAAGCACTCAAACAATGGATCGCCGACTCAGCCGAAACCATGGGCGGCATTGATATCATCATTGCCAATCCCAGCGCGTTTGCCATCGGCTTCAGCGAACAGGACTGGCAAATGGGCTATTCAACAGATCTCATGAGCACAGTTCACTTAATACAGGAAGCTCAACCCTATTTACAGCAATCGGCACTCCAATCAGGCGATGCGGCAATAGTAATCCTTTCTTCCGTGGCAACCGTTGAAGCCGACCAAGAAAGCGCTTATGGCGCTTATAAAGCGGCTTTGATTCATGTAGCCAAAGGTGCGGCTCGAAGACTGGCCAATCAGAAAATTCGCGTCAATGTGATCTCCCCTGGAACGATTTACGTCGAAGACGGTTTTTGGGGCAATGCCAGACAGCAGATGCCGGAATTGTTCCAAAGCTATTTGAACAAGAATCCATTCGGAAGAATGGGAACACCTGGGGAAGTGGCCAATGTTGCCATTTTTCTGTGTTCTGCCGCTGCTTCCTTTGTAACCGGCGCCAATATTCATGTGGATGGCGCCTTGTCGAGCCGGGTTAACTATTGATTGTTCGTGTTTGACCGTTTCGCAACGCCGTCACACGGCGTTGCGTAAATCGAGCAATGCTACCCCATCAGTCAAGCTCGACTCGCTAAATCGCGCACATTATAAAAAACGTTAATCATCGGAAGTTTTATGCTGGGTCATTGCCTTTGCGGACAAGTCGAATTTGAAATTGTTGGCGAGAGTTTCAAGCTCTACCAATGCCACTGCTCTCTTTGCCGGAGGCAAGGCGGCTCGCTATCCAATGCTGCCACAATTGTTCCGAACGAAAAATTTCGGTGGTTGGCCGGTGCTGAGTTCATATCCTCGTGGATGAAAGAATCAGGGTTCCGCTCTGATTTTTGTTCCATCTGCGGCTCTCCCGTTCCGAATCCGCTAAGAAACCTACCTTACATCTGGGTGCCTACCGGTTTGCTTGAAGACAACGGCGACCTGCAAATCGTTGCCCAACTATGTGTTGCGTACAAAGCCTCATGGGATCCCACCATTCTTCAGGGAGTATGCTATGACGAGTTACCAAACCTCTCTGAGTTCATCTCACTTCTACAGGCAGCCAAGGCATAACCTTTGCGCGAAGCCCCACAACTCCATGTTAAATGAGCAATCTGTGACTTATACCGGACATTCAGAGATCAACCTCGAAGGACGGCAATTGGCCGGTTGGTTGAGGTCGCCAGCGGCTGCTTTGCAGTCCGCCAGATTTCCAAAATCTGGATTTCCCCGACTGGCCGCAATGTAGAAAAGCAACCGGTAAAATTGGGGTCGAAATGTCACCGTCAGCCAAACTAAATGGATGTCAGCTTTCGAATTAATCCACAATCAACCTAAGTCACCCAGGTAATCCTTCTTGCCGATTTCCAACCCGTTGTGCCGCAGAATGGCGTAAGTAGTGGTTACGTGAAAATAAACATTGGGTAGCACAAAGTCTGTTACGTAGGTTAAGCCGGTAAAGGTCAATGTGCGGTCATGCAAGGGCAGCAAAATCGTCTTGGCTTCCGATCCATCTATTTGCTCCGCGGGAAACGAGTTGATATGCGCCAATGTTTTATCAACTCGCTCGATCAACTCGGCAAACGAGTTTTCAACATCGTCGAACTTCGGAGGCTCCTGTCCGGCTAAACGGGAAACAGCACCCTTGGAAACGTCACTAGCAATTTGCACCTGACGCTTCAACGGGTACATGTCGGGATATAGGCGTGCGTTGACCAATACCGACGGATCAAACCTTTTGGTCTCTGCGAAATCAGTCGCTTTTTCCAGAATGGACCGTAATTGCGTCAGACTGCGGACGAGGGGCGGAACCGAAATGGCAAACATGGATAAAGACATCTGATAACTCCTGCACGGGTGAATCAGTCGAATGGGTAGTGTAAGCCGCTTTATCAAAACGCGCGATCAATATTGTCGATTCGAATTCGGTTGCCGTAGGGTTAAACTACAGCGCATTAATATATCGAGATTCGACATGGTCGAGCAAAAGCCCGTTCGTAAGAAACACACCAACAGTACCAGTCAACCATGCTTGTACACGCTGCATATCGAGCTTAGGCCTAATGAAATTCGCCCACCGATCTGGCGAAGGTTGGAAGTCGATGGCCGTATCAGTTTGGCGAAGTTACACCACTTTATTCAGGCCGCCTTTGGCTGGAGCGACTATCACCTGCATCAGTTTAAAATTCGAGACCAGATTTATGCCCTGCCGGACCCAGGCGATGAGCTCGATATGCTGGACGAGCGCAAAGCCTATTTGAATCGCTTGCTGGCTACCGGTGACACTATGCTCTATCGCTACGATTTGGGTGATAACTGGGAACACCTGGTGACCGTCGAGGAGATTCGCAACGACTTAGACAACGATCCCAAAGGCGGCGCCTGGGTATTGGATGGCGCACGCTCTGGTCCTCCGGAAGATGTCGGCGGCCCGGAGGGTTATGCCGATTTTCTGGAAGTCCTGCAGGAGGAACCGAATTCTGAAGAAGCCGCCCATTTGCTCGAATGGGCAGACGGCGATTTCGACCCTGAGAGATTTGACCGGCGATTGGCCAACGCAGCGATCATGCGTATCTTGTTTAACCGTTGGGGCGGCAAATAATGCTGGTTTTACGCTGTACCAAAAAGCTGCAAACTGCACTCAAGCTGAAAAAAACCGACCTGGTCGATGCGAGTGTCGAAACCTCTAATTTCTGCTCGTGGCACCTCAATCTAATCGAGATCGACGGTCGCCCCTGTCTGTTGGTAGCCAACGACCAAACGCTTTTCAATTTCTTGATTGCCGATGTACCCCAGCTTGACGCTACCCAACTGATCCAACTGTTTAAATCCTATCTGCATTGCGTATTGGCCGCGGAAGGTTTCGAGCAGACCTTTATTCAAAATCTGATGACCGACTTTGCCGAAGTCAGGTTTGCCAACACCAACAGCAGACGAGTGCTGGGCTCGTTAAACGAGCTGGCCTTTTTCTACCTGTGCCACCTGGAAGATGAAGGCATTCACAGCCCCCGTTTGCCGGAAATTATCAAAAAAATGAATCGCGTCGTTATGGGCATGATTTCCTCCAGCGCCATCAACGAAGTTCATGATTTGTCGGCCTAGAGCGTCCGCAACATCAGTGGTGAATCAGTCCGAGCCGCGACCTCTTAGCCGCTTTGAACGTCGCGCGGGTATACAGTTCGATCAAACACCTTATAGCGGGGAGTTGGCAATACAGTATCACCCATTCAGGTTAAATTGATTTGCTAGCGGCAATTCACCGTAGCTAAATCCCGCCAATTCGTCGTATAGCGCTGTGAAATCCTCTCCGCCTTGGGCTTCCAGGTTTGATCGATCCGCGTGCTGGCAATGGCAATGCCTTTAGGAAACCGGCGATTGATCTGATCCACGGCTTGCATCAGCTGAGGGCTTTCCTGGGTTTGGTTGTTGCCGAATAAATCAAATTGTTCCGGCGCGGTTTGCGGTTGAATCTGGCTGAGCTGTACCCCGCATTTTTGATAGCTATAGCCGGTGCGGTAAATCTCCTTGAGCAATTGTTGCACGATGCCGGTAATGATGCGGCTGTCCTGGCTGGGGAATTGGAGTTTTTGACTGGCGGCACGCTGGTATTGCGGTTCGTGTTCGGCGAAAGGATTGGTGCGAATAAAGGCAGTGACATAGCCGGTCACCGAGTGTTGCTGGCGGAGTTTTTCGGTGGCACGGCAAGCAAATTCGGCCATCGCCGGACTGAGTTCTTGCAGCGTGGTCAGTTTGCGGCTGAAGCTGCGCGAGCAGACGATTTGCTGTTTGTTGGGGGCGATTTCTTCCAAATCCAGACAGCTTATGCCGTTGAGTTCCATCATGGTTCGGGCCAGGACCACGCTGAATCGTTGTTGCATTTCCCGCGGTGATTGCCGGGCTAAATCCCAAACCGTGCTTATGCCCAGCTGATTGAGTTGTTTGGATAACTGGCGACCAATGCCCCAGACTTCATCGATCGGCACGATCTTCATCAGTTTTTCCCGTCTGAGCAGATCGGACAGATTCAGCACGCCGCCGGTTTGTGGCCATTTTTTGGCGGCAAAGTTGGCGAGTTTGGCCAAGGTCTTAGTCGGACCCAGGCCGACGCAGACCGGAATCCCGACCTGACGCTGGACGGTTTGTTTAATCTGTTTGGCGTAGGTAATGGGGTCTTGACGACAAGGGTACAACTCGGTGAAATCGAGAAAGGCTTCGTCGATGGAATAGACTTCCACTGTCGGCGCGAAGGTTTCCAGAATCGACATCACCCGTGCCGACATATCGGCATTTATGTGGAATTAAAAAGCAAGCTATTTTTGAAAACAAACAGTTATCATTTTGACGAACGGCAAAATTGGTTAAAATTTTAACAAAACCGACTTTTCAACAGAATCGGCCAAAACCCGTCGCTCGGAGTAGCTATCCCATTTTAATAATTAAGGCACCATGTAACCCAATCGGCTGTCCGGTATTCGGCTTCGTTTTGGGTCGTCGTTTGATGGCTCCTGGCTCAATACGTCCAGGTCGGTTGTCAACCAACTGTTCAGCCACTAAAAGGAGCAGGCAGACCCGAGAGGAATCCGGGTGACCGTTTGCTTTCGGGTTTACCTTTGCACCCATTACGATTCATATAGAGCCAATTTCACTTTGCCAGTGGGCTAACTTGAGTCGCTGACACAAAAAACTCGACAATATCCTGACTTCGCTCGGGCCAATGTGAATGGATTTGATCACCTTCACAGTACAACGTTTTTACGCCCCCGGCACACCCTGAATAAGAGGAGCAACCATTTGCGATTTTATCCGGAATAGGATCACATTTATTACAAGCTGCCCACCAACCCACCGCTTGCTGACCATAACCAGGAAACAGGCGATCCTTGCTGCTGTGCATGATCATAACCGGCAAGGGCTCGGGGCATTTGCGGTCGCGTAAATCATCATACGCAACCCCTGCTGCGCTCGGCGCAATTGCACGTGGGATGTGTCGTGTGCCAGTCATAAACGCTAATGCCATTGCCGAAGTCCCTCCATCGGAATGTCCCGTAACATAGACCTGTTTTTCATCAATACACCACTTTTTGGCCATTAAACTGGGAATGGTGCCTAATTCTACGGTAGTGCTGGGCGATAATTCCGGGTGATCCGCATAGGCTACGATGAAACCGGCTTGGGTAGCAGGAAAAGTGAACCCAGTTGTTTTTTCGGTTTTAGCCCGATTCGATCCGGCCGGAGAAAATACCAGTAATAGTGGGTGGGCAACGGATGCATCATAATTGGCTGGTGTGCGGACATTGTATTTGATGCCATTTTCGGTTTCTTCACCATAAGTCTCTCCAGCGGCTCCACTGAGTTGATCAGCTTTGCAATGACGTTGCAGCATCTCAGGTCGATACACGGCCTGCCCCAATTCTACCGAGTCGCCGCTATGATCCATCAAAAGCATGACAACCATTACTAATATCGGTAACCCGAATAGCACTTTCTGCCAAGAATTGGTTCTTAAAAGAAAAACCTTTAATTGAGCCATATTCATAGTCATATTCCCCCTAAGTACGTTTGACTCGCCTGTACCATTCGCTCATGCCCCAGGTGAGTGATTGGGCGCTTCCTTATTCGCCAACTTCATTACTATAAAAGCCAGCAACAACAAGCTTCCGATCATCACAATCTGCAGCATATAGCCTTTTCCCGGAACCGATTCCAGGCCAACAGAGAACGGAATATGAGTATCAAGACGCTTATCCTTGTCGACAATAGCGATGTGTGCCAAATAATTACCAGCACCATATTGACTAAAATCGACCGTACTATCGAAAGTACCGTTTTTAACTTTTTTCGGCTGCTGATAAAAAACCCTTTGCCCTTCAGGTTCTTTGGTGATTTCGAATTCCACGCTGACATTGCGCAGACTTTTACCTTCGTAGTCGAACACCAAATTAGTTGGGCCGATTTCGGGAATGATGCTGCAATATTCCCGATCCCCTGACAGAGTCGGGGTATAGGCCGTGAAATGGACTCGTTCAAAACCAACCCTCGTAACGCAAGCATCGGCCTCGTCAGGCGCACCTCGATGCGCTTGGGCAATAGTTGGCATTAATCCGACCCAAAAGACAACAGGCAGCAGACCCATCCACCTAATGCGCTTATAAGCCGCCGTTTTTAGTTTGTTGATAGAGTTAGGCATTGATTTGCCTCCACAGTGATTATGTTAAATCCGATGGTCGGATTAGAAATCAAAGGTTTCCACCTCGGAGATCAGAAACAACGGCTCACCACCGCTAGAAATCTCAACGGCATGCTGAGCTGTTTCTTGGCCGCCTGGTGAATTCAGACAAGCCTCTAATTCGGCGAGGGATGGAAAATAAACCTCGGCAATCCGATGAAACTGCGCTGCAGATTTGTCTGCATTGGAAAGAATCAATGAGGCGACAAATCGTGTTTTGCCGGCCAGCTTTTCGACAGCCATCGGCACATGCTCATCAGCATAACGACGTTCAAAAGTTTTTAAATCTGTTGGTGTAGGGTACATTACGATTAATTTTGCTGTTTTCATAGGAATATTGAATATTTAGGTGACTTGGTGTTTATATTAAATAATGAGTTATGTTAATTGTAAAATACCAATTTTCTATGAAATAATAGGTTTTTCCTATTCAAGAAAGGAGACAAGCTGTGGAAATGCAACAAATTCGCTATTTTCTGGCCGTCTGCGATAAAGGCTCATTCACTCGCGCTGCACAAGCAACCTATGTGGCCCAACCCTCCCTGACGCAAGCAATTAAGAAATTGGAAGATGAACTTGGCGGTGAGCTATTTAGCCGAGACCGCAGCGGATGTCGGTTGACGGCCTTAGGACGTTTGGTCGAACCTTCTATACGTGAAATAGTGCGCAAGACGCAAGCTGTCAAAGCTGAGGCTGTGCGTTTCAGCCGCTTAAATACTGTGCCACTTCGCATCGGCGTGATGACGACAATTGCCGCACACCATTTAAGTCCATTCTTCACTGACTTTCAGCAAGAACGACCCCATGTAGAACTGGAATTAGTCGTCGACAGTGAATGCAATCTATTGAATCAACTTGATGAAGAGGGCCTGGATTTAGTTATCAGTGCACCAACATCCTTACTGGCAGAGCATTACCAGTCTTTAGAGCTTTACGAAGAACGCTATGTCGTTGTCTTCAACGACAAACACCGTTTCAATCAAATGCAACAAATTGATTTAGCGACCATACAAGCTGAACCTTACTTGGATCGCCTGAACTGTGAATTGCGTGAAACACTGAGGAGTGTGTGCCAGGGGCGGCAGGTCAATCTTTATGCTGCCTATAGAAGTAATAGCGAAGAGTGGATACTGAGTATGGTACGCGCCGGAATCGGTGTTGCGCTAATGCCGGAATTCACCATCACCAAAAATGCAGATCAGATTCGAGTTCGTTATCTGTCAGATCCGGAAATTCGTCGCACCATCTGCGCTATATTCCCGCCCACATCGGCCGCAAAACCCGAAGTGGCAGAAGTATTGAAAAGTCTGCGGATAGGTTTTTAAAAAATCACAGGTTAGGCAAAACTAAATCAAAAGTCCGATTATGGCGTTTAAAGGGGTTAGGAAACCTCTGATTATTGCAGATTTTCAAGAAAAATTGACGCGCAAGCCATTGCTTTAATTGGTGCTGAACCAATCGGCCAGAAAGCCGCCATACATGTTTCTCAATAGCTGACCTTCAAATAGGCTTGAGCAGACCTTCACCAACTCAATTTATTGTTAAGGTTACAACGAAAAGCCCAGTTTTATTTGGTCATTTGCTTGGCAAATCAAAAATCCTTTTAATATTCAGACATCACGTTCTCAATACGTCGATCTGGCACTAACCATAGCAATGCGACCAGCACATAAAGCCCTTGAGCTAACCATGGCGACCAAAACGTGCTTAGTGTCGCTATTAAGTAAATCAATGGTGAGGATTTACCCTTCCAGTCGCTACCGACAGCTCTTTTTAATAGCGAATTTGCCCCTTGTGAAACGATGATGAGGTATTGTATTAATATGTAAGCGATTGCTGCCATCAATAGAACCACTCCGTAAGCCATCGTTGGTATAGCCGCAAAGTGATTTTCCCCCATCCAGGCAGTTGTGAAAGGAAATAACGATAACCAGAACAATAAATGCAGGTTTGCCCACAGTATCGAACCAGTGACTTTTTGGCATGTTTGCAGTAAATGGTGATGGTTATTCCAGTAAATGCCTACATAGACGAAGCTCAACACATAGCTTAAAGAGGGTGTAAGAATTTTTGTGTAAACGGTCATTTAGGCAGGACACTGCCCTTACTTTGAGGAGTAACCATGACCGAAACTAAATCTATCCCAACTGACTTGATCGATGCCTTGCTTTCAGGCTATCAAAAACCCGAAGACCTGCTAGGCGCAAACGGCTTGTTGAAACAACTGACCAAGGCCTTGGTCGAGCGGGCCTTAGAGGCCGAAATGACTGAACATTTAGGCCATGCCAAACATGGGTCAGTCTGCAACGCCACCGGTAATACCCGCAATGGCAAGAGCCGAAAAACCCTGAAAGGTGACTTTGGCGAGTTGCCGATCGAGATTCCCCGTGATCGCCATGGGCAGTTCGAGCCGCAAATCATTGGCAAACACCAATCCCGCTGGACGGGCTTTGATGACAAGATCATTTCACTCTATGCCCGAGGTCTGACCGTCAGGGAAATCCAGAGCCATCTGGAAGAGCTGTATGGCACTGAAGTGTCGTCGAGCTTGATTTCCTCAGTGACGGACGCCGTGATGGAGGAAGTGAAAGCCTGGCAATTGCGGCCGCTTGATCCGGTTTACCCCATCGTTTATCTCGATTGTATCCACGTCAAAGTCCGCGATACCGGCGCGGTGCGAGTCAAGGCCGTTTATCTGGCGATTGGCATCAACATGAGCGGCGAAAAGGAAGTGCTGGGCTTGTGGATCGCCCAAACCGAAGGCGCCAAGTTCTGGTTACAGGTCGTCACCGACCTCAAGAATCGCGGCGTGCAAGACATCTTCATCGCCTGTGTCGACGGATTGAAAGGCTTTCCTGAAGCGATTGAAGCCGTCTATCCACAGGCTGCCGTCCAACTGTGTATCGTCCACTTGGTCCGCAACAGCCTGAACTATGTCAGTTGGAAGATGCGTAAACAGATCGCCGACGATCTCAAGCGAATATACCAATCAGCTACCGTCGTTGAAGCTGAGCAAAGGCTGGCTGAGTTCGAGGCGCAGTGGAACGAGGCCTACCCGCCAATTGCTCAAATTTGGCGACGTAATTGGGATAGGATCATTCCCTTCTTCGACTATCCGCCCGAGATACGCCGCATCATTTACACGACGAATGCGATCGAGTCGGTGAACATGAGTTTGCGGAAAATCACCAAGAATCGCGGCTCATTTCCCAGTGATGAAGCCTTGTCGAAATTGTTCTACTTGGCCCTGATGAATATCAGTCAAAAATGGACCATGCCGTTGCATGACTGGAAAGCGGCTTTGAATCGGTTTAGCATTCAGTTTGAAGACAGGATGCCCAATCGTTAATTAAATCCCGTTTACACAAAATTCAGGACACCCTCAGCTTAAAAGCACAGGAATCAAAGGAATCAGCGAATTGATGTCCGCAGAATGGGGTACTTTCAATTCCAATACCATGATGGTGATAATGATGGCCAGTACCCCATCACTGAATGCCTCCAGCCGACCTTTACCCATGTCTTACCTCGTTAACGTTTTAGTGATGGGTAGCTATTATTACAGCCTATGGTTACGCACAGTTTTTTAAAATACAAAATTCAATTGGGTTCTTACATAATCGCTATCATGTTCACCTTCAGTAATCACTTGTCCCGCAAAAAATGGCTGTAAGTAAAACCGAGTGAAAGGTGTTTATTGATTTCTCACTCTGTGTTTGCCGAAATGGCGAGGGCTCGATATTGGCAGGCACCCTCTATATGTGGATGTCGCAAAATTGGCCGTTGGATGCGGTCGCCAATGACCGCTTTGTAGATCTCCAGTTCCCAGGCGCTGGATTTAGCTGACTGACTGGTTTGGAGAAGTGCGACCGTCAAGTTTGGGTCGTTGCTTCCCTTTCACTACCCATCCTGTAAGCACATCAGGTATCTTTTTGCCCACTCTGAGTAATGATTAGCTAGCTGCATTTTACAATCGCCAACTCATCCCACTGGGTTGTATAGCGTTTTGACATGCGTTCGGGCTGGAACTGCCAGCTTTTGTTTAATCCTGTGGCGGCTATAGATATGGACTTAGGAAACCGATGGTTGATTTTATCGAAGCAGGCCATTAACTCTCGCTCCTTTGAAGATTTTGGGTTGGCAAACAAATCCGTCTGACCAGGCATGGTATTGGGGTAAAGGCCACTTAATTGGATTCCGCATTTCTGGTAACGGTAACCCTCCTTGTAAATACCCTGCAACAACTGCTTGGCAACATTGATCAACCTGCGTGTATCTTGCGTGCCTATTGCCAATTTCAAAGTTGCTGAACGTTGATATTGAGGTTCTTGTGGATTAAACGGGTTAGTCCTGATAAACACGGTTAAACGATCTGCTGTCGAATCCTGTGCTCTGAGCTTTTCCGCTGCCCGGCTGCAGAACTCGGCTAAAGCTTCCGATAATTCCTTCAAATTTTCTAAAGGCCGCTTAAAACTTCGGGAACACATGAATTCTTGTTTGTCCTGCGCTATTTCTGCAAGCTCCAGGCAGGAAATGCCATTTAATTCCATGATCGTTCGAGCCAAAACAACACTAAACTGCGACTGCATTCGTTGAACGGGCTGCTGCGCCAAAGTCCAGACGGTGTGAATGCCGAGTTGCGAGAGCTGCTGGCTTAGGCTTGAACCGATACCCCAGACTTCATTGACCGGTAACAGGCGCATTAACCGCTCCCGCCGTTGAGGGCAGGACAAATCCACAACACCGTTGGTTTTAGGCCATTTTTTAGCGGCAAAATTTGCCAGTTTCGCCAACGTTTTAGTCGGCCCCATTCCGACGCAAACTGGGATGCCGGTATTTTTCTGGATCGATTGTTTAATAGTGAGACCATAACCGATAGGGTCTTGCTGACAAATCCCGGTCAAATCTAAGAATGCCTCGTCAATCGAATAAATTTCGGTGCTCGGTGAAAATGTCTCTAATAATGACATCACTCTGGATGACATGTCGCCATATAACGCGAAATTTGATGAAAATAGATGGACATCATGTTTTTTAACCAAGTCGGCCACTTGATAAAGCGGCACCCCCATTTTGACACCGAGGGATTTTAAAGCCTTGTTCCTAGCGATAAAGCAACCATCGTTATTGCTGAGTACGCCTACCGGCTTATCCCATAAATCCGGACGGAATACGCACTCGCAACTGACATAAAATGAGTTGCAGTCCACTAAGGCAATCAGGGGTCGCGGCGGCAGTGCAGAAAGGGAATTGCGTGGGTCGGACATATGAATAAGCTTTTTAAGTGGCGCCAAAGTATACTTTTTGTTCTAATTTATTAGGGAACTTCATTCCCATGAATTTGCTGCGGCGTTCTGCCATCCAGGGTTGGAACATTTTTTAGCTTGTCCAGCATGGCTTCCAGCTTCTGAAGGTCACCCTTGACGATCTGTTGTTCCTCGGGCGTTAATGGCACCTCCTCAAGATAACGGTGCAAAAACGCTTTGGCCGCCAGTGCTTCACCCTTGACCGAATCCTTGGGTATATTGAAGTCGCAGCCAGCGCAGGCCATACGGTGTGGGCAGGTACTCCAGAAGGGGTTTGAGCAATAAGAGGAGCCTAAATCATAATATCGGTAAGGCTCACCCTTGGCTGCGGCTCCACTGACCACGGCTGTATGGTCGATAAGTACTTCGATTAGGTGTGACATCTGATCAGCTTTCGCAAAAGCGCCGGCTAACTGCGTAGGTTTCGTGCGAATATAGTACAAAGTAGATTTTGGACTGCGATGGCCTGACCATCGCATCAAATCAAATAGGGACATCCCTTGAGGTACGCTAGCTAAGGCAGTGACAGCCGAGGCCCGTCCCCTGTGGCTGCTGATTTTGCCTCTGCTGTCCTCTACAGGCAATCCGGCTTTGGCGCATAACATCGGGATGATCGTATCATTGATTGCCGAGTGTCCAATCGTCTTGCCACGGTACTGAAACAAAAACCGTACGCGTTCACCTGTCTTGGGATCGATTAAGAAACCTTGTTCAGGCCGAATTGCTTCCCATTCAGTGATAAACTGCCGGACGATTGCACTCACCGGTTTTGCGAAGGCGGTGAAGGTTTTGCCGGCCGGCACATCTAAATAGCATAATGTACCGGCGGCAATTGTTGTGCCGGTCGTTTCATCAATAATGGGATCATTTTGGGCTCGCGCACAGCCGACGCGAAGGCGGATGATTTCGTTCTGCCGCAGTCCGGCATGAGTCCATACGACGCTGATCGCCCGCAACATTTCTAAGGGATACCAAATCTCACTCAGTTTATCGTTCGCTTCAAGATTGAGGCTGGCCCATACCAATTTGAGCCAAAAATTGTCGTCTATGGCTCGCGGATTGGGGCCGCATAATCTCAAGATTGAATTCGGTGTGGCCAAATGATAATACGGATTAAACTTCAGCCGGACCCAGCCCCAATGTTGAATGTCACGGAAGAAACGCCGCATGGCATACAGTACGGAGCGTTTGGAATTAGCGCCAAGCGGCGTTCCTAGATTAACTCGCCCAGTATAGTCGAACGAATGAAGCTGCCATTCGCCAACCTTGAGCCGATTTAGGGCTGCGAGAAAATCAGCACAGGTTTCGACCGTCCAATCCGCCGGACTGGTGATTTCTGGATGAATTTGGGCTAGCCACAGGCCAGCACGCAGAATATAGCTGTAGTTAGACTCCCGTGTTTTAGGTTGCAAGGTCGATGTTTCCCGCCATCGCCGGCAATAATCGACCCATTGCGGCGCAATACCACCACCGCTTTTTTCCTTCCATGAGACATAATTGCGCATCCGGAGTGGCTCGGGCAGGATTCCCAGTGCGGCCAACCCGTGGGAGAGCTTGCCGATACCGTGAGCTTGGGCGCTGTACTTTTCACGGGTGCGTTCCAAGAGTTCGGTATCGAAACTTTCTAGGTAGGGGTTGCGGTTTTCCAGCATTACCGCTGCCAGGATGGATGGAAAATTCTGTTGCAGATTAACTTTGCCATACCCAATTTTCTGTAAAGCCTGATGTAAACGCCCACATTCGCGTTCGAAAAGTTCTTCTCCGAAAATCAATCGCCCAAGACCGGATAAATAAAATATAGGGCCAATGCAATGGACGAGGCGGAAATCGCAAAGAAGATAAGCATTCGCAGTGATGAAAAGTCGTGCGCTTGAGTGGATTAATGGGTGGCGGACTAAATCAATCCAAGCCTGCTGACTCCAAGCCCAGTAGGGCTGCTGAGTTCGCTGAATCTCTTGCAGGATGGCGGTCTGAGCTTTGGCGTGCCTTTCTAGCAGGCTTTGCTTCGAACTCAAAGCCGCCACATCCCGTAGCGGCAAATAAAGCCTTGGCACAGCAGCTCTAACCCTCATGGTATTACTCCAACTGACCAATGAACATTCTTCAGTTTCCGATAGATATGGACTTCGATCATACTGAGCCAAATCAAGAGGCCATTGCCAATTCTTCGCACTTACAGAATCTAATTGAGCCATAGGGCATTACTCCATCTTCGCAAATAAAGCCGCGTCGATTTTGGCATCGGCATAACGGATGGCCTCAGTCATCCGGTTTAGTAGGTCTGCGCCGGAAAGATGAAGGTACATCAATGTCGTTTGCGGGTTGCGGTGTCCCGCATAGGCACTCAGCTCATGCAGTTTCCAGCCAGCTTGTGCGAGGTGAGTCAAACGCAGATGGCGCAAGCTATGCGTACTAAAGCCCTCGACACCGGCCTGTTTTGCCAAGCCTTCGACAATCTTGCTCCAGGTCCATTTCGAAATTGGCTGACCAGCGTTGCGGCGTGATTCGGAGAAAAATACTAATCCGGCTTGCTGATTGATCCGATGACGATAAACCAAATATTCGCTCAATGCATTTCCAGCAGTAGCGGCATAACAGACTGTTCGAGGTGTACTGCTCTTTGTGGTTTCGGGTCGAATACGAATGAGGCGATGAGCAAAATCGAAATCGGTGACACGCAAGTTCACCAATTCTTCACGCCGCAAAGCGCCATAATAAGCTAGCGCGAACATCAATCTATTTCGAAGAGATTCCTGAGTAACCGCTTCGATGAGTTTTTTCCAATCCTCTTCCGAGGGAATAGCAGGTAGTAGTTTAAGTCGCCGAATCAAGCCGTGCGCAAATCCAGGATGGTAGTCGCTATTTCGATTCAGATAAGTGCCACGAGGGACTGGATTAAAGTCCCGAATATCTTGGTAAACCAAATGGTCATACCACAGGCGAACTGCCGTAAGGTACTGCTGCATCGTAGCATTCGAGTGGCGGTATGACGTTTTTCCATCCTGAGCATCGCCACCCAGATACCGAACATAAAGGGAGACGTGCTCCAGCGTGGCTTTTTCGGCTTCCACTCCCAAGCCTTGGCAAAATCTAAAGTAATTGCTGAGTGCGCGCGCATAGGCGTCGAGCGTTGCGTCGGCACGTCCCAAGTTACCCAGCAGAACCAGCCATGATCTACCGTACGGGTTTTCAGAAAGAAAGGGGTAACGTTCCCAAACGAGATTAGTCATGAACGTGTAACTCCACTCGGAACTAAATCTGTTCACCAGATTATGGCACCAATAATTTTGATTCCAAATAACTTACTACAGCGTGTAATTGGACGAGAATAGCTGGATCTGATGCTGATCCACCAACTGCCGCACCTGAAACAGCGGTACGCCCATTTTGATACCCAGCGCTTTGACTTCATTGCTGCGGGCAACGATGCAGCCATCGTTGTTACTGAGTACGGCCACCGGTTTGCCGATCAGATCGGGCCGAAACACCCGTTCACAGCTGACGTAAAAATTGTTGCAATCGACCAGGCCGATCAGCTTGGCTGGTGGGGTAACGAACTCCGTCACACGGCATGAATGACGTTGGTCACCACACCCCAAACCACCAGCTCCAGGTCGTCGTGGAGTGGAAAATCGGGATAGGCCGGATTTTCAGCGCGCAGTTTCCATTGCTCGTCTTCCAATACCAAGCGTTTGACCGTCAGCTCGCCATTCAACGCGCAGATCACGATTTTGCCTGAAACCGGCTCTATCGAGCGATCCACCACCAGAATGTCGTTGGGATGGATGCCGGCCCCCAGCATCGAATCGCCTTGAGCACGGACAAAAAAAGTGGCTGCCGGTTTTTGCACCAGCAGTTCGTTCAGATCAAGGGTTTTGTCGACATAATCCGCTGCCGGCGACGGGAAGCCCGCAGAGACTTTGCTGGCGAATAATGGCAAACGGCATGCAGACAGTGGCCGCTTAGGCGTCAAGATGGCAGGTTGGTCCAGATGCAACCCAGCAAACGCGCGACGCTTCAACTTGAACTGTAACGGCAGATTCGACATCATCGCTCCATGGCAACTTCTAGGGCTGCATAGTCTACCGTCGAAAATGCATTTGTTCTATATTTGTTCTTTATTCGCGTGTCAGTCATGTGCGGTCGCTACAGCCTGACCACTGACGCGGCAACCTTGGCCGAGCATTTTCAGGTGTTGAGGCAGATTCGATTTCAGCCCAGCTACAATATCGCGCCGAGCCGGAAGATTTTGAACATCGTCGAGCTCGATGATGGCTCGCGCAAGGCGGTGAATCTGTTTTGGGGATTGGTGCCCTCCTGGGCGAAAGACAGCAAAAACAGTTCGCACCTGATCAACGCCCGCATGGAGAGCCTACGGGAAAAGCCCTCGTTTCGCAGTGCGTTTAAACATCGACGCTGCTTGATACCCGCAGACGGCTTTTACGAATGGGAACGCCGTAACGGCAAACAAGCGTTTCACATCCACCGCGATGATCTTCAGCCCTTCGCCTTTGCTGGATTATGGGAACAGTGGCAGCACGAAGCCGAAACCTTGTATTCATGCACCATCATCACCACCGCTGCCAACGCATTGATGCAATCGATTCATGAGCGGATGCCGGTGATCATTTCGCCGGAGCATTATCACGACTGGCTAAACAAAGCTGCAAATGCGGACGATGTCTATGGGTTATTCGATAAACCATCCTACACCCACATGGTTGCGACACCGGTTGGCGATTGGGTTAATAATCCTCGGCATGATGATGAGCGTTGCATAGCACCGATTTAGACTAACGCGCAATGTTGGCGTCAATCACAGTTGACGCTACACTTTCATCAAAGAAGTCAAAAGCAGGTAATAGGCGTGGAAAGAATAATATTGGCGCTGTGGATATTCTGAAGTGGGGCCTTTGCAGCGGGTGATGAAAAGCTTTGGCCTGAAGACAAACCAAAAAACTTTTGCCTAGATCCATCCTTGGAGACCAAAAGCGAAAATTTAGCTAAAGAGCATCCTGAGGATGAGCGATTGGTGAAGCTTGTAGCCTTGCGTTCTGGTTTATGTAATCTGGTATTAAAAAACATCGTTCCGCTAAATACTGCCATCGATATATTTGATGCCGAAAAGGAAAGCGAGATGCAAAAACGCTTACAAGAGGGACAAACCAATAAAGGGGATATCGTTCTGTAAACGACTCGAGAATGAGCAATACTTTTTCCAGAGTTTGTGTCGCTATCGACCCAGGCTGTGTAGAATCGCGAGATTTATTAAAAAATCTCGCGGCCAATTAGCCGGGAGTGTAGATGAAGCGCTTCATTCAGAGTACAGACCGAACTTAGGTAACCCTATTTCCTGAGCAATTGGACTTTTCGCCGCGGACAATCCTATTCGGGTCGTTGATGTCTTTGTTGAACAACTCGACCTGGACAAATTAGGATTCAAAGGGGTTACGCGTGCCTAGAAAATCGACAACCTACTAGTTAGAGTTTGTTACGCTGCGTCTTGCTCAGATCATTACCCAAAAATATTTCACATCAAGTTTGTTAGCCAACCCATTGAAGTGTGCCAAATCGCCTAAGTCACGCAACAGATTGTTGCTCCATATCGACTTGATATATCAATAAAAACTGAAACAATGCTCCCCCACAGCCAACACGACTGGTTTGATGGAGGATCTGATGAAAATATTATTAGTTACTATGACCGTGCTGTTTTCTGCGGCGATTCTGCTGATCGCAGGGTTTCAGCTAATTCGCTTATGCGTTACCGAATTGGTGGAATTTGTCTTAGAAGCCTGGCGAAGTCCCGAACTGCAGTCGACTAATTAATGTAATCGTAATCTAGCAAGATGCCTTTGGGAAAACTGCCGATCATCATCGTACATAGGGAACCGTTGGTTTGAAAAATCCACAGAACGGCTCGATAAGAAAATGAAAATAACAATGAAGTAGGCAAAGCATTTGTTCTTGAACTCTGAGCACCACAAGCCCTTATTGTCAGATCAGCAACCTATCAAACGATTTATTGTGATATTGATTCAGTTCCAATACAAATTCCTCATGGAGCGGAGAAATGCGCAACAGTTATCAACAGCCAATCATAGTTATCCACAACATTCCGTGTTCAAACTGCGTTAATTTCGTTGTTTGCGAACACTATTCCCGTTTTTTTTAACCATCAAGACCGTAGTAGCGCTCCGTTTATTCCGTTTTAAAGTAACATGAAATAAACGAATTCAAACGGTAACTCACTGAAATAAATAAAGAAAACCAGTTGGACTGAGATTATAGTCTTTTTATAGTATTAATTAAGTCTTTCTAAGTACCGCCGCAGTCATCGGCGGGTAAAACCAAAATAATTTCGTTAAATCCAATTTGAGTTGACTTTGATACCCATTTCGGAGAACACAAAGATGACATGAAATATATTGCGGAGCAGTATGAATTAATGGCTCTACAGCTAATTTCTTACTCCGTAATCTAACGACATGAAGCTAAACGCCGCATTCGACATTTAAGGTGATCCCATCCCAGAAGCATAAAGAAACCACTAATTTCTAGTTTCCGCATGGATTCTTTAATAATTAGGGACCAGAATCATCCGTAGTGTCGCGACATCAAACCTACCTTAATTACACCAGAATAAAATCAATAGGTTATATTGCTTTTTCTGCTAAAAGCAGAGGTTGTTAGAAAGTCCCTAAGACTAAAACGGTTGACTGCAATTGTCTTACAACATTAGGATGTCTGCCCTGCCCTGCCCTGCCTAACGCAGCAATTGTCTACAAAACCCATTGCTTTCTCCGTAGTATAACGACATTAAGGATCGTTTGTATCCTTGGGTTTTTTACAGGGGTTTAGCCAATTATTTACCGTAGTCATGCTACATGAAGATCAATACCCTACTTATCTAATATTTCTTTTGGTGCCATGTCCGGTACCGGACACCAATCCGTAATAACGACTGTGTACCCTGGTATGCCTCCATAAGCGTTATGTCGAACTCGTAAATAACGCACAGCAACCTCTACTTTTCTTACTACCGTAGTAGCACTACATAAAGAAATGTCCAATTTCAACTCAGCGGTACCCTGCTAAATTTTAGGAACTTCAACCTCCAAGAGACAATTTGCCGCAAAATTAGGCGATATCAGCTGCTTACTCCGTAGTAGTACGACATAAAAGTAGTGTTGGGGCGAGAACGAATTCGTTGCGAATTAGTTCTGTTTGATCCTCTTAACCGCGCAATTTTTTGTTGGTACGATTTAATTGATAAGGATACCTTCTGTCCGGCACCGGACATTTTAACTAAGGATCACATCAAATCTCCGTAGTATTGCTACACATAAGAATTATTGAATCTTCTAAATTCAAGCTCAGGTAACCTCTGATGAATGCTATTCTCGTGAGGAATTAACCTTTAACCCATTGATTTTACTAGTGATGGAATTTGAGATATCGAATTTTCGTTGGCCCCAAGTTCTACTTTCTCTCCGTAGTGTCGCTACATTAAGGTACTTTCTAACCCATTCAATTGAGCTTAATTTACTGGTATGTGAATTAAAATCAGCTAGTTACGTACTCAATAGAGCTCGAGGAAGTATAAAATTTCAATTTCTTTCTCCGTAGTAGGGCTACATGAAGGATATGCTTAATTAGCACGCCGTTGAAGAACTGGTTGATAGACGTTTGCGCAGTGCAAAAATGACTAAATATTGCTGACTGTTGCAAAGAGTGCCAATAGGGATAGACTCCCTAAAGTACCAAAGATATAAATTCAACAGCCTGCTAACCCAAACTTAACGAGCCTTTAGTTCACCGTAGTTTCAGTACACGAAGAAAACAACTGAGCAAAATCGGCAAACGACCTCTTCTAGTTGATAAGATTTTCACCCATACAAGGATCGAAAATCAGGACTCTATATTGATTGCCCTCGGTACCACTAGCCATCAGCGTCAATTTAGCTTTGACCACCGCGGTGGATTAAAGCAGAAGTGAAAATTGAGGCCAATTAGAGTGCTTCCGCTGTCTTTATAGGTACTGCTTTAAGCGACAGCTAATATGCCGCGATAGTGTGTATGGAAGGGCTGCAGATACATAAACTGTCCAAGGAACTGGGAAAGCGCGTTAGGGCCAGACATGGGCATCCGAGATCAATGCTGGTATCAGTTCCAGAAACAATTGAGCTAACTGGCTTGGTATAGCGGACATTTCAGTGTTTCACCACCCAAAAATCCGTAGGAATTATTCCTGTGTCGCCAAAGAGAATGGGCTAACTCAAGCGTAATTAAGGTATGTGAAATGAGTTTGAGAGAAATCGCGTATCTGGTCGGTGCAATCAATGCACTACGGGTAAGACATGGCGGATTAGATTGTACGGAGATTCCTCGTGCGATTAGGGTCTTAAGCCAAGAACCCACAGTAGTGCTCAGGCTGTCGCAGCCGGAGTGCCAAGGGGTGCTCTTTCCTTAAGGCAGGTGACGAGGTCAAATTGGGTAGAAATTTAAGAAATTCTTAAGTCAAAATTTTGTCCGGTGCCGGACACTTCTTGAGTTGATAACGTTCTTACTCAGTATTACGAATAAATGAAGTATCTGCTACGTGCATTCAAAATAGTCCGAGAATACCGAATGGATGGTCGCGGTAGCTTTGAAACATATAACGTATGCCCTGCTCTGTTTGAAGTTAACGAGGGAATTAACGTTTGGCAGATTCAGAAATTTCATGACTAGAGCAGTTCTTACAAAGAGATCCTCTTCAGGTCGGAAAAACTAAATACTCGTTCATTTAATTCTTCCGCCGCCTTGAAAATTCAAGAACAAAAGGTTCACTTCTTCCTGTGCCGTGTATGACAAAATCGCACCAATCAAACTGGTCACGAAGTTGCTTTAATACTGCTTCCATACGCGGCCGTAAACGGGAACGATCGCCATGCCAATGGATCACATCCGCTATGTATTCAAGTTCTTTTTTATAATAGTTACCTTGGGTGCAAAGAAAACGATAAAGTGCCCTACCGTTTGCTGAGGATATCTTCCGGCGCATTTTCCAGTTATGAAAGGTTGCCTGTTCCCTAAGCCACTTAACCATAAGCGGTGAGAATTGAGCAAATATCAACCCGTCTTCTTCATAAGCACGCCATTGAATATCGACTAGTCTGATCGTTTGGCCATCCCAACTTTCTCCAAGGTATAAATCCTTTTTTCGTGTTTCCAGTTCGATGCTGACGTGGGCAAGCCTTCTTATTGATTCAATAGTTGCTTTGTAATTCAGACCCGAATCATTGATACCAAGTTCTTTGTTGATCTGTCCTACTGTTGCGATCATAACTTGGACAGTCAGGTTTCCCCGCTCATCGTTTAGCCATGATGAATCGTTAAGAGGAACTGGTAATTTTGATCCTTGCCCAATTAAGCGCCTACCCGATAACTGAAGCATTGCGAATAAAACATCTTCGTCCTCGATAGTCACTGGTGGTCCAAAACGTCTGCCCCGACCAAATGGCGTTTCAAACGCGAATGCCAAATCTTTATCAAGCATGTTGCGCTGACAACGTGCTGGAATTGGAACAAAAATTGGTAAACGCGCTAAAAGAGTTGGGATGGCATTCGTATCTGAAACAGATAGTGAAGTGAATAAACCTAATTGCTCTGCTTCTAGTAAACGTGCATCAGCAGCCTTCACTAACTTTCTACCGATCCCCTTTATTTTTTTTCGATTTTCAACAGGCAGAATAGGTGTAGCTTCATTGACTATTGTATTCATCGTCGCTAAATCAATTGCCTGTTCTTTATCAGCGTCGAATAAATCCTTTTGTCGTTGGTTCGACTCTGCAACACGCTTAGCAAGGAAACTGTCCATTTTAGATTGCGAAGCTGCCATTCATAACTCCAATATAGGTCTCAAACGGTATATCTAGTAACAAGTATGATCGTAAAATACTAATTGGTCAATGTACAATACACTAAGCAGTGTGGTACTATCAAGCGTATAGTACAGTTAGGAATAGAACTGTCCGGTACCGGACACTTAGGAATCGACTCTAAAAAAATAGGGTGAAAGCAAAATGGCAGCAGAACAGATCACAACTATACCGGATTACGCAAAACTGAAAGTACTCACAATCGGTAATCATAAAGGTGGAGTAGCAAAGACAACTTTGTCAAAGTTGTTGACAGAGTACAGCGTCCGTGAAGGGAAACGAGTGCTGGGCATTGACATTGATCCACAATGCAATTTCTCCGCAAGGTTTGTACAGATGACAGAAGACGGCGGTACGCCACCTTTTCATCCAAATTTTGATCCTAAGGATCCGACATGGGACGAATTACCATATGCACCGCCAGGATATTGGTCCATCGCGGAATTTTTCCGATTAGGATACGCAGAACCTTATCCCACAGATCATCCTACTCTAAGTTTTATCCCATCACACAAAAGAGAATTGACATCCTTTCTCGAGCAAGTTGAGAGGAATAGTATTCAAGAAGCCGTTGTGGAGCATATGAGGGCTATGTTGTCGATGGAGTATTACCAAGACGAGTTCGATCTCGTCATTATCGATACCCCACCCCAAACCTCCGCATTAACAGCATCAGCAGCTCGTGCAGCCACCCACCTATTAATACCCACTGAGATGCAAGAAGATTCCGTTGCCGGTATGGCCGATATGGCGCAACTATGGCAAGCCGAGAATCAGGTGCGCGATACCAATAAATTACAATTGGTTGGAATCCTGGCAACAAAATACGATCCACAGTCAGCTGCCCAAAGAAAAACAATGGAACAGCTAATTCAGAATGAAGTATTAGGGGACAAGTTAATTTACCCACCAATGCGTTATTTACAGACATATGCTAATAGTTCTTCAACCTTTGCGAACCCGCGCTCACTCTTTGAGATGCACGAAAATACACCAGCTCGAAATGAGGCAGAACAATTTTGCAAAGTAATTTTTGAGAGGATCTTCAAATGAACGAAGAAGGACTACCCAGAAAGCCGGGGCTTTTAAAAAGAAATGCAGTAGGCGTACAACCTGGTACGATCTCAAAAGTAGCCGCGCAAATTGCGGCAGCTGAAAATGCAAAACAGCAAGAGTACGAACTACGGCAAGTACCGTTGGCAGATATTCAGCTATGGGAAGATCAGCCAAGGACATTTCATTTAACGCTTAGTGACATCTATCGTGGATATATCCAAGAGGATGATCCGTATCGAATGAACAAAACCGAGGAGTTGGAAGGCATTATCACTTTGGCGATGAGCTTAAAGGAATTTGGTTTGCTTAATCCACCAATTGCATTTGCATTGCCTGGAAAACACGTTCAGTTAATGGGTGGGCAGCGTCGAACGATGGCTGCTATTTTCGGTTTATTTCACCTGGAAACAATCATTGATGAGGAGGAGAACAGAGTACATGAGCTAACCATCAATCCGGAGCCGGATTTAACCCTCTTGCATGTTGAACGAATTACAGTAAAGGTATTTTTACGGAAACCACAAGCACAAACGGTAGAACGCTTGGGCATCATCGACAATGTTCAACGTGATGATTTATCTATTGGTGACAAACTACGGTGGCTGATAAAGTTCTCAGCGCATCAAGAAGAAAAGGGTAGGGCAGTCCGGTGGCGGGATTTGGTTGATACCTTAGGGCTTTCGAGATCGCAAGCTTATGAATGGATGAATGTAGTCCAAACGCGAAATGATGAATACGTTAGACAGGTCATCCAATTCGTTATTGAGGGAAACGCATCGTTTGCGAGGTTACTAGAATTAGCTAAAGCGGACTCTGACCAACGAGCTCATCAATTTCGCCAATGGTTTGGTGAAAGAGGAGGGCGTGGCAATACGGCAAAGGTTTCCCTGGGGCACACGACAAATCTAAATGCTCTGAAATCGTTGGTTCTAGCTAACGTCGACGACGATCATTTGGAAGAGTTCAAGGCTCTAAACTGGGATGATCCTAAAAGTGTAAAGAAAGCCTTTGCAACATTTTTAGACTATTGGATAGAAAAAAATGGCTGATGTTCGTCCCCAGGGTATCAAGGCAAATGCATCAATTAGGAAAGTCACTGTAAAGCTACCAGCGACTCTTAAATTGTCGTTACCAGCCAAGATATTGGCAGATGGTTATAACATGCGCCAGAAAAGTAAATGGGTTGTCGAAGCAATACAATCCTTATTAGCAAAGAATGGATGGGAAGGGGCTTTGCTTTCCGAATTGGTTGTCAAACCAAATTCACAAGATGTATTCAGTATTCCAGACGAATTAGTTGCAAAAATCAATATGGAAGCTCATCGAGTAGCATTGCAGAATCCCAGTCTTAATGCCAATCAATCTACAATTATTCGGGCGGCCATTAACAGGCGGTTAATAGGCTTTTTCCAAAAGCCTGAATGACTATGGATTGAGTTTCTTCCGAAACATTCGTTTACCAGAAGATCGGCGATAAGTGTAGGTGATGAAGTGCATTGCTTTATTCTAGATCAAGTCAGTTGAGCTACTTGGAAGAGGGGATGTATTAAGGTTATTAGAAATAACTATAGAACCCTATTATCTTCGCAAAGGAGTAGGGCATGGCCATCGTTGCAAACCACCCGCGAATATCGACCTTAGTCGGTATTCCCAAATAAATTCAAGCATTCGTATGCAGGCCGCGTTGTCGTGGTCGCGTTCGGTCACATCGAGCCAAATGTTTTCCAGGCTTTGGCCGAGGTCTTGGTGCCGCGATTCCGCCATCTCCACGAATGCTTAAGGAGGCTGCCATGCTTGTGCGAGCACGTAGGGCTGTAATGAAAAGTAGTGATTAGTTGACTGGTAGGCGATCTATAGACAGCGTCTATATCACTTGCTCGAAAGAAGCGAAGAGATAGTGTCCACTTATAATCAGGTGGGCACTTATGAAGGAGCAGACTACTCGCTTATCGCGCCCATTGATTGCAGGACACGGGCGAGATGGCCGATGTCTTTATGATCCGGAAGCGAAACGGGAACTGGTCCGAATCTGTTTGCAACCGGGACTATCGGTTGCCAAGATCGCGTTAGAACACGGCATCAATGCCAATCTGCTGCGTAAATGGATAGGCTTATACCAAGAAGCAGGCGCCTCTGTCCGGCACGGCACATTAGCGTTGCCGACCTTTCCGCCAACATCCGCGCAACTGGCAGGATTGAGTACACGAACTTCGAGCGCTCAGCCTAATAAATGGAAAAAGCAGGGAATGATTTTTGCGATAAACCATGGCGGCGTCGATTATTTTCCGGATTACAGGCTGGACAGTGCGGGAGGCTTGCCGCCAATAAAAGTCATGGCCAAGATCATTGGAATCTTTAGAGGCCACAGGAACAGCATACTGGATTCACACGGACAACAGCTTTTTGAGGGCAATCGACCTCAGAATTTGTTGCCGCGCCGGAGCGGGTGGCCGAGGCTGCCATGGACGAGGTTCAGGAACTGGCGCATAGTTAAAGGATGAGCTTCTCCGTTACCTGTCGATAAGGAAAAGTTTTCGCACCCAGTCCACCACATCAGCTTCATGTTACGGTCATCTCGCTTACGAAGGGTGAGGTTTTCCACAGGCTCCATCTAAGCGCCAATCCGATCCGAGCATACATGGGAATGTGCGTTTTAGTCCTATTCAAGATAAATTGTGTAAACCTTTCCCGCGCTGTAAGGTGGGACGGCGATGAAATGTGCTTGCATAGAGAGAGTGTTTCACGATGTCCCTTACACAGCAGGTTTTAAGAACTTCGAAAATGGCAAGTTAGTTGACCAGGTTCATTCAACTGTTATGGTCAATCAGTAGTTTCAACTCATCGATACCGAGAAGGACCAATATCCGGCCACAGCAAGTGGGCCGAGGTCTTCCATCATCACTGTCCACAAATCCAAGGGCTGTGCCGAATATCCAGGCAAGACGATTCCACACGCGCTGTCGTGGATTTTGGTAACTGCATTCCTATTAAGTCGGAAAGGAATTCACGCAGCTTGTTGGGCGACGCCGAAGCTTACGACACACTTTTCGGATTAGCCGATCGAATAGGTGTCAATATCAAAACCTAATGCAGCACCGCTCTCTGGCCCCGTGCGGCTTGCGGCGACATATTTGACGGACTGTCATGAAATAGGCAGGGGGCCAGATAAGAGGGCTTTCGCATTTATTCGGAGTAACCGGAGCTAGATTGGTCGTTAAAACGGGGGAGGGCCGCAGAATTCTTTTGATATTCACTTGGTTATAAGACTGCACAAATATATCAAGGTTTAATGCGGCTACTGCTGATAAGGATAATAATCAGTAGTAGAAATTATTATAAGTTAATTAATTCAGTGAATGACTGAATTAATTATTTTGTATTAGTGTCACCAAACGTCCGGAAGCCAGGGCAACCGCGGGAAACAGCCAATCATCCTTGGTTGAGCGGAAGAGAGGGACTTGCTTAGAAAAATTTGGGATGCGTCGCTACACAAGCGCATATAATTACCCCGCAACTATGTTTTTTCGCGCCCGCGAAAACACTTTATCTAGCCCTGTGCCGGTTGGCGGTCTAATCGCCAGATTTCCCCAAGGCCCGCGAAGTCGCATAAGATCTCGGAAAAAGCCCGCACCGATTTGAAGAGACTTTGGCTATATGGTGTTAGAACACATGGCATCCAGAGGGCGGATCAATATCATCAAAGGATGCTCGGCGTTTTGAGTAGATCGCGGAGAAGCCCTATTTATATCAGGCCGTTGACTATATCCGTGCAGGGTATAGACGAAGGATTTATGGTGCCGACAGCATCTTCTATTGCTAATTTTTACCTTTTCGAGGGGATGGGCAAAAATAGCCATTTTTATCGGATCAATGGCGGGATAGTCGAAATTATGGCTAACTTAGGTCACCAGGATAATGGGGACTTGCTATAGCGCTATCGGCATAATCTAGTCAAACCGCCATCCATTTCTAAATCAAACCAAGGCATCGTTTCCGGAACGATTATGCTCGTTTTGAATGACTGCTTTTGGACGTGGCAACTTGGCGCAATCGACCCATTTCGGCTATTCAACTCGACCAAAAGCGGCAGTTAATGAAAGGCAGCTTTTTTGGTATATCAGCAAGTAACTTTCTCTATTGCCGACGGTGAAATATATTGTTTTCTATCCTAAATTTTGACCCTTTGGAGTTCGAGTCCTATCAATAACTGTATGGTACAGAGATTATCGAATACAATTGTTTCTAACAAATATGATGGGTAGATATCTAGTTTCTAGCCATCTTTACGAATCGTTTGTTATCCAGTGCGTAATTGCACGCACTTGCACACCCAAGTGCACGCACCTAAGTGCATTACTTGCACACCCACGGTCTGACAGGTGCACAAGTAATAGATTTTAGGTCCTTAAGACGTGTTTTTACCTTTCAGCTTCCGCATTGATTCACCCTTGAGCTCTATCGGATGGGCTCGATGGACGATCCGGTCCAAAATCGCGTCCGCGACCGTGGCGTCTTCGAATAATTCGTACCATTTATTAGTCGGGTATTGACTGGTGAGGATTAAGGAGCCGACCATCGATTGCTGATCCAGGATTTCTAAAAGTATCGGCCCTAATTGAGCGGGTACGCCGCCAATGCCGACATCGTCGATGATTAACAACGATGCGCTGATTAATTGACGTCGCAGTTTGGGCAAACTGCCGTCGGCCATCCCCAGGGTTAAATTCTCAAATAAGCGGGTTGCGGTCATATAGAGCGTACTTAACCCTCGCCGACAAGCTTGTTGACCAAAGGCACAGGCGATCCAGCTTTTTCCGGTGCCGGTCGTACCGGTCAGAATCAGGTTTTGCTTTTGCCGCATCCATTCACCGGTCGCCAAGGTTTGTAATTGCAAAGGGTCCAGGCTACGCTGATTCCGGTAATCGATGTCTTCGAGTACCGCCTGGGAGTAACGGAGTTTGGCGTTTTTCAATAGTCGTTCGATCTTGCGGGCGTCTTTACTCAACAACTCCTGCTCGATTAACAAACCCAGACGTTGCTCAAACGGCATGTCGGTAAATTTCGGCTCGGACTGCTGTTTTTCCAAGGCCTCGGCCATGCCGTGTAGGCCAAGCTGCGCGAGTTTATGGGGTATGGTTCCAGCGATGATCATTAGGGTGCCTCCGATGTGGTGGTGAAATAATCGGCGCCACGCAAGTTCTCGTGTTCAATTACCTTGACGGTGGGCACCGTAGACTGTCGACTATCGGCATTGGTACGAATAATCCCCCTTAGCCGGTCAAAACCCAGGCAATTCAACCGTAGTGCATGGGTACAAGCTGATTCAATGCGCCCCTGCCAGTTGTCTTTCTGGGCTTCTCGCCTTAGTAATTGCGCGGCTTTCAGACGGCTGGCAAAGTGGCGCTTGTCTTCCAAGCTACGTTGCAGAAACGTCACGGTAGACGGGCCGAGGGATTGCGCCCAGGTTTGTAATCCTTCCAGTGTCCCTTCGCGAAACAAACGATGGTTGGGCGGCATATGCTCGTCCAAGGTGGTTCGGCCTGGGCCAATTTGGCGGATATGCGATGCTACTAGCTGGCGTTGGTAGTAGACGTGAACAAACTCGTCGTTGGCCCGAATATCGACGTGTTGATGGGCGTAGGTATACAGCACTGAATACTGGTGTTGCTCATAGTCAACATGGTAACTTTCATCGACTCTCACCTGGTAGCGCCATTGGCTGTAAGGATAGGGGTCGCTGCGAAGCCCTTCTAACACCGGTGCATCCAATTCGAAAAAGCGTTGGAACCGACTATTCGGATAAGTGCGAGTGGTACGCTCATTGAGTTTTTCCATCCAGTAGCTGATGGCGGTATTCAATGCGTCCAAACTAAAGAACACTTGATCGCGTAACCGGGCCAGCACCCAACGCTGCACGATTTGTACGCCGATTTCGCCGAGTGATTTATCCTTAGGCTTACGCGGTCTAGCCGGCATTATGATGAAATCGTAATGCTCGGCAAGTTCCTGATACGCGGAGTTGAGCAATAATCCCTGCTTGTTGTTCTTCAGCACGGCGGATTTTAGATTGTCCGGGACGATGTAACGCGGTACGCCGCCGATGTGCGCCAACATGAGCGTGTGAGCCTTGAGCCAGTCGGCGATTTTCTGGGATGCGACGGCAACGGCAAACAAATACCCGGAAGCGCCTAACACCCCGACAAATACCTGGGCGAACCAGACTTCGCCAGTTTCAGCGTTACGAATCGGCATAGTGCGCCCGCAAAAGTCGACGAAAATGTATTCGCCCGGATAATAGATTTGCCGCAGACTGATCTTACAACTGCGTTTCCAGGTTCGGTAACGGCGGCAATATTGCTCGTAGGAAAACCCCTCTTGATTGCGTTGGCGATATTCGTCCCAAAGCAATTGCAAGGTCATATCGCGCTGCTGCAATGAGGAATGCACCTGAATCCAGTCTGGAACAGGTTTTCGAGAATCGCCCGACTTTTTATCGCCGAACAACGCTTGGTAAAGCTTGCCGTCATCCAAGGCGTGGAGGTCAGCCCATGTCAATTGTTTTCCGAGCAACACCGCTCGGACCGCTCTGACGGTATTGGGTGAAATGCGGCAGGAGATGCCAATGGAGCGCATCGAAAGGTCTGGGTCTGCCAAGAGTCGAATCACTTGGCGCAAAGTGGTGATGGATATTTTCATTGTCATTCCTTCGCAACGGGCGTGCGAAATCCTTCGCCCGTTGCGATGTATTAAAAAATGGGTTTTGGAACAGACGGCCGACTTGACGCCGGCCTGGATTAGATCGACAATGAAATCGTCATGAGTGTATGAATTTCTTGACGGTTTCTTGAAAAGCCCGGGGTTGCCGCCCTGGGCTTTTGTCGTTCTGAGTCTGTGAATTATTTGGGCTTGTCAGTTAGTTCATTCGTTGGCTCCTGTTCTTTATTAGTTTGTGGGAAAGATAAGCGCTGTTCGGCTAGCCAACGTGCAACATCCTGCGTCAACGCAAAACGGCCACGCCGGCCCTCAATTTCGAATTCCACTACCGGTATCCGTTGCCGCAAACGGGCTTGGCGATAAGCCGCCGGATTGGTAAATCCCAACAATTTCCAGAGGTCGCGACTTGCCAAGAGCGGGCCGTACAGGCGAGTCAATGTTTCCAGCAATTCCTGTACTAATGGCTCGATTGGCTCGGGTTGTGTCATGTCACGTTCGGTAGCAATTTTTGATGCGCAATAGGGTAACTGATGTACGCTATCCGCGAAACAGGAGAGATTGAGCAAAGTTTTACCCTAAAATGGCAAGCCTAGATCAATTAAAACAAGCATTTATCAATTTTCGCCTCGACGACGCGAAAATAAATTATCTGCAACAATTTGCCAATAATCCCTATGATCGTCGTCTTATCAATCGACTAAGAACACATTATTGGTATGTTGGCCTCCAGCAGAAAACCCAATTAACCACCGCGTATCAGCTGGAAAAGCACTTCGAGCCGCAGAACAATATTGGAACACCAGCGAAGAATAAATGGAGCAAATATCCAGCCGGAAAACACAAGCCAGGTCCCACATTGATTGCTCTAGTGGACGCCAAGGCGCCGGGTTCCGCCCGAGAAATCAATCACCCGCTCTGGGAAGTGCTACGTCTGGGCGACCGGGCGCTACCCAAAATCGATGTCTGGCTGGAAAAGCTGGAGCCGCGCGTTCAAGCCATTGTCTATGGCGCTTCGAAGGAGGGTGGTATCAGCATCGTAAAGCAGCGTCAGTCTTACTCATCGGAACTACACCGCAAGTTGCTCAAATTAGGCAATCTCGACGCCTTGACGGCCTTAGTGTTGTATTGGCGAGAGTCCAAACAACGGGGGAATCATGACCACAACCGCTGGCAAGCCGAAGATATTTACCGGTTGTTACTGATGATGGGGGTAGACTTTTATGACAGGCGTATCGCTGAAGAATTGTATGTGGTGTTTTTAGCCCAAGTCTTTTGCCAAACCGACTGGGGCGACAGAAAGTTCGCGGTCAACCCTGTTCACTACTCATGGGCCGTCGAATTGCTGCATAGCACGCTTTATCGGCTACCGGCGCAGTCGGTCACATCCTGGACTGATCGTTGCAAGCTTATGTATAAGCTATTGGATGGTCAATACGGCCTTTACGCGCGATTCGGTCTAGACATCGTGCTGAGCCCGAACTGGCGCTATGGACCACCCACCGAGCGGCAATTGATAAGTTGGCAGACTGATTTCATGACATGGCAATGGGGCTGGATACACCTGTGTATGGAAACGGTGGGATCGTACGGTCAGGATTGGCTTTGGTTAGAGCTGGAGAAAGAATGCAATACTTTTAGGGGAGCACAAAATCAAATTCGATAAAAGATAAGTACCATCTGGCCAGCTACGACACCCAGTCGGCGCTGGCCAGCCTCACCCAAAACCTGGCCGGCACCGCCCAGGACAACACCTGGAGCTACACCCGTAACCAGGTGCAAGACATCAAGGCGGCCAGCTGGACTAACGACAGCTACCAATGGACCGGCTACACCAACGGTATTGGCAAATACACCAGCAACGGCCTCAGCCAATACGCAGCCGCCGCTGGCACTGCTGTCATCGCCTGATTCTTCGTGGCAGAAGCCACTTGACGCTGGGTGGCCAGATAGCTCAAAAACGTCGCGATCTTGGCCGCCGCATCCTCAAACAAAGCAGCCCTTTCGCCAGTCGATGAAACTTCATGAACTTGTTTGATCCACTCACAATAGGTGCGCTCGGTATACGGCGGATAATGCTTGATCCGCACGATCCCAATAACATCTTCCAGCAAGATCGGCGATTTTGTGCTTGACTTCAAATGATTAACAAATATAGTGAGGCGCTTATTATTTATAGAGGCAATTCCTTCCGAATCTATGGCGAATATAAGGTTATTAAGGCATGTGTGTGCGAATCGGCTGCCATCAGGGCAAAAGCGCCCGAAAAGACCCGGAATATCAACTTGTCGGGCAGATTTGCCTGATAATCGATAGTTAAATGCGGGCCAATCTCAAAAGGCTTAGAAAACAATAAAAGATGATTGCGAAGAAACGGCAAATAATAGCTGAAGAAATCATGAAAATATGCTATTACCTGGAGGGAAAAACCTTGCAGGTTAACATGCGTTCAACCAGACAAGGTTTTTCCCTCCAGGTTAAGCCATGATTTTCAGCGTCAGTCGAGTTTCTTTGCTTGAATCAGAATTGTTGTTTCGAAATGTCGCTACGGCATTTAACCAGTCGTTCAACCTGACCAAAACTCCGCTTCGCTCCATTTTGGCAGGTTAACTCTATTCGTTAGTCACTCAATGAACTCCGACGCCAACACTATGCTCTCTGCTCTAGCTGCTTTTCGAGACACAAAAAAGTTTCGGTGCATCGAGCCAGAGTTTCGTCTTATCAATCCGTCGCCCGCATCGGTAACACAACCTATGGTGGCCGCACTCAATGAGTGCGCCACAGACCTGTCGTTGCTCGTGCAACGTGGTGCACAGCCGACTCAGCTCAAAGCTTGTATCGCGACCTCACTTCGTTCTGTCGAAAAGCCGTTCGATACCGAAGACCGAGAATATCTCTGCTTCTACTACAACCAATTGGGACAATGTGTGGGCGTCAAAGTCGGGCCATTGTTAAATCGGTGGCTCTATGGCTATTGGCTATCAACTCTGTTGCGGTTCTTCAGTCGTGGCTAACCCTGCGCTCAACCTCTCTCCCTTCGGTCGCTGGACGCTGCGCGATAAAGCCGCGCAGCGCCGATTAGCTCTACGTTGGGCGTCATAAACCATGGCTCTCTCAACCGTCGTCCTTGTGATTGCGGTTACCTCCGTCATTCTGTGGGGCGTCGTGTCGGCTGGTCGTTTACCCGGGCCGTTTGCTAGCCGGGGCTGCCAAGGCAAGGGCTGGCGCGAAGCATTCCCCAATGCACCCAAGGCCGAAATTCGCGAGTTCTTGGCGCTCTTTGTTGATGCGTTTGCTTTCCCAAACAAGGAGAAGTTGAAGTTTAGCCCCAACGACAAAATCTTGTCGATATATCGGGCACTTTACCCAAGCCACTGGATACCGGACGCTCTTGAGGTGGAAACCCTTGCGAAGGACATGGAGGCAAATTACGGGTTGCCGTTCGCGAGCGTCTGGAGCGAGAACCTCACGCTCGGCGAACTCTTCGCAATCACTAGAAGCGGTCAGCCACTAGGCGCCCAACCCTCCACGCTGCGCGAAAAGCCGAGCAGCGCCGATTAGCTCTAAGTTAGGTTCCAAAAACATGGTTCGTACTGTTGGCACAGATCCCGGTGAAACCAAGCTCCTCGAAGATGTCGAGAAATTTGGTTGGCATTGCCTCAATATTTTGGCTGAAGGCGAACTGCCCCCTTACTCGTTCACTGTTGGGCTGTTTCACTCTTATCAGCATCCCGAACTCATCATTTTCGGGCTGCCTGCTAACGTAGCGCATCAAATACTGCATATCGCCGCAGAAGCCATAAAAGACGGCAATCCCATTGGTCTCGCGCTCCCCACAGAAGAACTGCTGGAGGGTTATTCATGCTGTTTTGTCGAGGTTCCTATTTCCCACTATCGCGAAAACGTGGGCTTTTGCAGGTGGTTTTATGAGGGTGACGCCTTCCCACTATACCAAGTCGTTTGGCCGTCTCGCGAAGGCCTCTTCCCTTGGCACGCTGCGGTATCCGAATCGTTTCGGTCAATTCAACCCGTATCAGGGGCGACACGGCATGGCACCTAACATACGTTCGAGGTATCTGGTTCGCCGCAGGGAGGCTACGCTGGCAAGCCGGCGTAGCCTCCCTCACTTAGCACTTTATGTTTCTTGGAGAGAACTAACATGAGCATGGATATAAATGTATTTCTAAATGAGTTGGACGATTTAATTGTTCCAATTTGGTTACAAAAAATGCAAGAGCTCGGCATGTCGTGCCAAATTCATCCTGAGTTCTCGTTTAGCAAGCATTCGGGATTTTTGCCTTTTAAAATCAATATACAGGACCATTCACACCCTGAATTAATAGGCAAAGATTACTATGCAGGATTTGAGTTCTATTACGACGATTTCGATGTCAATAAGCATATAAAGCAGCCTAAGCAATCTTGGTTAGATAAACTCCTCAAAAAACCAGTACCGGTTGCATACTTCGCTAATGCGGAAATAGATCAACATCTTAAAAAGTGCACGAAATCAACCTTATTCAATTTTGGCTCATCGGATACTTTTGATCTGAGAATGGCATTACTTGCATCTGCAACAATCACTGAGGTAACGAAAGGTATATGCTGGCAAGCGTTTTCAGACACGTGGCCTAGTAGTGATACGATAGTTTCCCAAGCACTTAAAGAAGTGTGCGAGTATGAAAATTCATTAACG
The DNA here is from genome assembly GCF_052474525.1 of Methylomonas sp. HW2-6. NCBI lineage: Bacteria > Pseudomonadati > Pseudomonadota > Gammaproteobacteria > Methylococcales > Methylococcaceae > Methylomonas > Methylomonas sp. HW2-6. The sequence continues at coordinate 80,390 of NZ_CP184122.1, read as the reverse complement.
CCTGAAGAATTCAGAGTGCATGAATTTAAAGGATGGTCATGAAAAACATAAGATGTTTCTCAATCCAACCAGCTTCCGCTATGCTTCAGCGTTCGGTTTAGCTCAGTGTTATGCTAAGGAAAGGCTATGAGTTTTCTTGAAGAATGTTGGGAAGAGCGGGAAGAAAAAGCATACAAACAAATATTTGGTGATACTGGACTAGGCATTTACCCATTATCAACCGAGATATTTAACCGGATGAATGCAGATGCCGTTGACCCTCGCTGGTTGACGCACGGTGTATTTAAATGCCCTCCAACTGAAAATAGAAAAACATGGGCATATATTACATCTGGTATGTCAAATCCATGGGAAGCCGAATCCCCAGAAGACTATTCAGGTCAGGGTGTAGAGTTTCTGATGGAAACCAATGAAGAAGAAATGTGGGCTGTTGAGGTGTTACAAACTTTAATGGCGTATAACTTGCTGCTTTTTGCCGGGAAAATAGGGGATTATCCGCCTCTTGATTATGGGAACCGTGTTCCTCTCACTTTATCAGCGGGTATAAAAACCATGATGTTTACACAACCAATTAATTTTCCGAAAAGTTTTTCTATTAAGTCAGGGCGAGTTGATTTACTGCAAGTGGTAGGCATTACTCCGGCAGAACTAGAATTCGCCAAGAAAGCATCGTCAGATGAGCTAAAGGAATTAATTGTGACAAATACAGGTGGGCTTTTCACCAGTAAAGACAGAGTAAGTGTTGTCTAAATCGCATAACACGGCGCTCCACCCGCCCAAATACCGCGATGCGGTTTTGATTGAGTGAACTATCAAAAGGAGGTCGTATTGCTAAGTCTCGAAAGTTCGCGCTGGTCTGAGTTGCAGCACGCTTATGGGCAGGCGTCCGATATACCTGGTTTGTTGAAGCAACTCGCTGAAGTTCCTGATTCGTCAGACGATAAGGAGCCTTGGTTTTCATTGTGGAGTTCACTTGCTCATCAAGGTGATGTTTATACGGCCTCGTTTGCCGCAGTTCCGCATGTGGTCAAAGTTCTTGCTTCGTCACCGTTGAAAGCGGAATTCACTTATTTTCAGTTTCCCGCTTGGGTGGAAATATGTCGCAAAAAGAATGGTATATCCGTTCCAGAAGATATTGCGCCTTCGTACTTCAATGCGCTGTCGCGGCTGCCTGCTTTAGTTGCAGCCGCCTCTGCCCGTGAATGGGATGAAACCTTTTTGGCTTGTGCTCTTTCGGCCATCGCTGCATCAAAAGGTCAAGTTGCAGTTGCTGAGGCGGCTCAGGAGTTATCGCCGAAAGTCGCCGAGGAATTTATGCAATGGTTCTTCCAGCGATAAGCGGCCCAACCCGACAGCCGAGTAAGAAACTCTGCCTATCGGCGTCGCACCCCTCACTTTTACGTTAGGCATCAGAATGACCAAGATCCAAGACACGTTTAAATATCTATTAAAAGACTCAGTAGCTCCAAAGTTAAGAGAATATGGCCTTAAGGGTTCGGGCCAGAATTACACTATAAAATCAGATAAGCATTGGGCATTAATCGGGCTACAAAAATCCATGTTTAGCGATTCTAATGGCCTAAAGTTCACAATCAATCTTTATGTCGTGCCTAAGGAAGATTGGGAGTCTGCCCGGCAAAAGTTGAGTTATTTGCCTGTCAAACCTTCAGCAAATATTCATTGGCCGGTTGGGTGGGTTAAACGGATTGGCTATTTAATGCCACAAGGCGAAGATTATTGGTGGTCAGTTGATTCAACCACTAATTTGCAGGGCCTAGTTAGTGAAGTCGTAGACGCAATTTGCAACAAAGCTATCCCCGCTATTCAGCAGCAAATCAATAATTCCTAACATGGCACTCAAGGAGGTGTTTATGGATGAAATGAAATTCTGGACGATCATCGACTCGGCGCACGAGCAATCTAACGGCGACATGGATCAGAAATGCGAGTTGATTCGCACAGCGCTCTCCGAACTACCCAAAGATGATGCGAGAGCGTTTTCGGCTCTTTTCCGTGCAATGATGGATCGTGCCTATTCGTATCCATTGTGGGGCGCGGCATATGTCATCAACGGTGGCTGCGGCGACGACACCTTTTCTGATTTTCGAGCCTCACTTATTTCTCGCGGTCGCACTGCGTTTGAGCGCGCACTCGCAGATCCTGAGTCATTGGCCGCGGAAGATTTTGACGAAGACGCATGGTTTTATGAGGGCTATCAGTATGCGGTGACCGACGGTGTCAAGGCCGCCGTGGGGTCAATCGTCAATCGCGAAAGTCCCCATCCCGATGAACCGTCTGGCCAAGCATGGGATGAAGACAAAGTCTATGAACTCTATCCGCAACTCGCCGAAAAGTTCGCATGACTTGGCGCTCAACCGGACCGACTGCAAGCTAGGCTTGCAGGCCCCTCCGCATTGGCTCCGGCAGCCGGTTAACTCTGCTGTCGGGTGACTATGGTCGTTCAGAACTCACAGCTAGCCGGATTGTTACTTGCAGGAACATTCTTTATTGCGTTTCTCGGACTGACGATTTGGCAACGGATCAAGTACCCTAAACGTAAGGGGCAAAAATCTGATCCTATTGCGGAAGCTGAAGTCTACATGGCTTACGGGCAGGATAAGCAAGCAATTGAATTACTCAAAAAGGCTCAACGAGAGAACCCAAATCGAATGGATATTGGAGAGAAATTGGATGAATTATCAAAGCAACCCTAATCCGCGAGTCAAACTGACCGGCAAAAGCCGCGCGCCTGTCGTCGCTAAGCTTTCACCGTCAAGTTAACCTTATCGCTGGGTGTCAGAATGAGACGAAAAGTGCTACAAGGTATAGCGACACCATTTGTCAGATGATTGTTGGCTGGCGTCTGGGCGAAGATTACGAAACCTTGGCTGAGTTGCCAGACGGAATACTTCATGTCGACCTCATCAATGCGAGCAACTCACACAGTTCCGGCTCAATTCCTGCGCTGAGGATCACTGGCGAATTGAGCATGTGGCTGAACAATCGTTTTGCAGCGGAGAATATTGATCGTGACCAAATAAGAGCCGCATCCATTGAACTCAAGCATAGTACCGAACGAATTAGCACAAATCGGAAGAAGATCATTTCCTTCGACTTTGTTTGTAGCTCGTCTATAAAAACAGACGAGATCGAATACAAAGGAGCCCTTGTGGAACAGCACACATATCACCAACGTCAGACGCCCAACCCGGCGTTGCAGCAAACAGCCCCGTCGGTCGCTTAACTCCAGGTTGGATACCATGAGCATCGCCGCCCCAAACGCCGCTAGTTTTTACCGCGAGGTTGCTGCAGCCCGCGTTGTTTGGGCCATTCGAGATAGCGCGGGATTTCCTGCGCCAATCAACGGAGATAAAAAACGCGCGATGCCATTCTGGTCGTCAAAATCCAGAGCCTTGCAAATCATCACAAACGTGGAGGCTTATCGAGATTTCAGGCCAGAGCCAATTGCTTGGGAAACATTTAACCAGCGCTGGATTCCTGGGCTAATGAAGGACGGAATGCTGGCTGGTTTAAACTGGAGCGGCCCAAATGCAACAGGCTACGATGTCGAACCAACTGATATTGAGCGCAACGTTCTCGCACTGCTTAATCAACCTGTTGCCCAACCTATCATTCCGCCGGACGCTACGCGATGAAACCACGTAGCGTCAGTGTGTACAGACGTTGGGCGTCATAATAATTCGCACCCATGGTCGGCTTTAATCATCACACCTACTTCCCAAAGGAGCGTGACATCCAGCGCTATCTTTTTCCTTTTGTTTGCTTCAAATGCCGTAAGTCGTTCCGAATGCCTCACTCACTCGACGTTCGCCTCTGCCCGCAGTGCTCAACGCCAATGACAATGTTGGGCCGCAAGTTTCATGCACCGAAAAAGACCGAGGCAATGCAATGGAAGAAAGTTCAACTTCTCGCAGCCCATGGCTTTCTCTTTCAATCTATCTATATCCATAGTCCTGCGGGTGGAAATCAAGTAGTGCCCTATCCACGAACGCTCAAGGAGGCAATCACGTTTGTGGCAACTTATCGCGATCAAGCATTCCATCCTTGGCGCACTCCAAGAACAGCCGCCTTGGGTGAAATGGTTTAATGAACCCGGACACTTCAAAAGGCAGACTTTATACTGTCAGCAGAGGTGACCATGACAAACGAGCAAAAACACAAACGGCCCAAATACAGTCTGGAATTTAAGCAAGATGCCGCCAAGCTGGTTCTTGAAAAAGGCTACAGCCAGCAACAAGCCGCCGATCATCTGGGCATATCATTAAGCGCCCTGAGGCGCTGGGTTCGAGCGGAGAGCAAGCCGTCTACCAAGGGCTCGTCGACGAAAAAGCCAAGCTTGAGTTTGGGGGATCACGATGAACTGATTCGCTTGCGCAAGGAAAATGAACAGTTGCGAATGGAGCGTGAGATATTAAAAAAGGCCGCCGTCTTCTTTGCGAAAGAAGCCGAATAAAGTACGGGTTTATTCAGGCGCAACAGAAGACGTATCCAGTGACCGTGCTCTGTCGAGTGATGCAGGTGAGCACCAGTGCGTATTATGAATGGTTAAAAGCCCCGCAAGAACGCGACAAAGATCAACAAGATCAAAGTGTTGCCGAAAAGGCGAGGCAGATTTTCATCGACAATAAGCAGTGCTTTGGTTCGCGTCGTTTAGCGGATCGGTTGCAAAAACAAGGCTTTACCGTTGGGCGCTTTAAAATGCGCCGCATCATGCGAGATTTAAAATTACAGGTTCGCTATCCCAAGCGATTTAAAGTCACGACCGACAGTCATCATAACGAGGCCATTTCGCCCAACCGGCTGGATCGGCAATTCCAAGTGGCTAAGCCCAATCAAGTATGGACGACCGATATTACCTACGTATGGACCCTGCAAGGTTGGCTTTATGTCGCGGTAGTGATCGATCTGTTTTCCCGCCAAGTCGTGGGCTGGGCGATTGACGATCACATGCGCACCTCGCTCTGCGCACGGGCCTTGCAAATGGCCTTCTGGCGCCGTAAACCGCCACCCGGCTTGCTGCATCACTCGGATCGTGGCAGTCAGTATGCGAGTCGTGAATACCGTCAACATTTGGCGGTGATGAAGATGCAACAAAGCATGAGCCGCAAAGGCAACTGTTGGGACAACTCCCCAACCGAACGATTTTTTCGCAGTTTGAAGCATGAGCAACTCAACTACGAAAAATTCAAAACCCAAGAAGCGGCAAAACTGAGCGTGATCGATTATTTGGCTTTTTATAACGGCCGCCGATCGCACTCAACATTGGGCTATCAATCCCCGCTTGAATTCGAGCGGGAATTTTATAGAAACGCTGCCTGATGTGGTGTCCGGTTTTTGTTGACCATTACAGGGCTACGTAAAGTGACGCCCAACCGGACCGCCTTTAGGCTGCGCGCTGCGGCGGTCGGTTACCTAGCACGTTATAAGTCCTTGAGATAATAATGAACAAAGATCAAAAACTCATAGAGTTACATAAAATCAAACGGAAATTGCAATATTGTGGCATCCCTGCACTATTAGCATTTATTTCAGTTGCAACATCTGAAATGGTCGGACTCGGCATTAATAATTATGATCTTATATTTTCTATAGGAGCTTATTCCACTTGGGCGTTGATAGCATTCCATGTTATTTCGGCGACGTGCCCAAACTGCGATAAAAGATTTTTTAGCATATGGGCTTTGTCCTGCTTCATAAATATCAAAAAACTTTCTTGCTGTAACTGTAAGTTCTCCATACCGGCAGATGACAAACCAAAGCCATATCGCAGATCAACTGGTGACGAATGGAATCAATAATACCTTATAACTTAACGCTCAAGCGGTACGGTGGCTATCGCTCCCACATATTAGATTTACATGATGTGTCGCTAAAATGAGCCGCCACGACTGGTATCGAAACAATACGTGGGATGGAGTTATCGAAGTTGCTTTTACGGCAAAACTGAAGCGTGCGCGTGATAAAAGTCAATACCTGCGCATCCAAGCCAGCATACTTGCCGAATCCCAACCAGAGATAACTTTACAACTACTTGATCAGTACTTTGCTCTTGGCGAGCACTTCGATTGCGCACAAGCATGGGTTGATAAAGCCAAAGCACATTTATCGCTTGACCAATTGAATCTAGCAATCCAAGCGTATCAATCTGCTCTTGCTAGGGAAGTTGCGTATCCTCAACTACAAACCCGAGCTTACCTCGAATATCCATACTTGGTCGCGACTTATGGCCTAAAGGAATATTATCAGGGGTGCATTACACTCCTGGAAAAGACCAAAACCAGATTAATGTTTCCAGTTGATCACTTTATTTGGTCCGCCACCTATGCAATCCTGTTGCAAAACGCAGGAAACATCTCCGAGGCACAGCAGTATGCAAAGGCAGCGCTTGAAGCAGCAGCGCAGGAAAAATCAGGATTTCGCTACCATCCCACAGTAGGGCTAGTCGGAGACAAATATGAACAAACAAAAATGAGTCTAGTTGGGCTTACAAACGCATAATACGTCGATTTACCCGTTCAAAAATCGCTATGCAGTTTTCGTCGGGTGGGCTCGGCGTTAGCCATCAAGTGCCAAAAAGGAAAATACATAATGTTTGGACTTTTTAAGAAAGTGCATGATTCATCAATGATGTTCGCCGATGACAACTGGCAAGTCGCTCAGGGTGAGTATGATGGTAGCCCCATCGTCGTCAGAATAAATGCAAATCTTCGTTCGTTTGTCGGTAACTCAGAACTCGTATTGAAAATTGGAATTGCAATTCCGTTAAATAATCCTCGCCACGGTGAAATGCCCGATCCGGAAGAAAATAAGACTGTCAGTATCATTGAGGACAAAGTTTTAGAGATGCTGAAATCAAAAGGATCTGCTGTTCAAGCTTTAGCAATCACAACTGGCACGTTTAAAGAGTTTGTTTACTGCACCAAGCCTGAGATTGACGTTGCATCTTTCCATCAGGAATTAAAAAACGGAATTCCTTCTCATAACGTGCAATGCATTGCTACTATTGAAAAAAATTGGGAAACCTACATGCAATGGGCTAATGGCTAACCAACGAGTGAACTTTATCGCTAGGGTTTAAAAAATGTCTTATGATCGAGCTGATTGGCATACGGATACTTGCGCTGAAAAAAGTCTGCCTGAGGAAAATGCAGCGACCCATATCGCCGCCTACGTTCGTTGGTGTATTCAACGAAATCTGATCGCTGAAGAAATTGCGAAGGAAGATTCAGAGGTGCTGGAACAAGTTCGGAAGGGGGAACTATCCGCAGCGACGTACTTCGATGAGTACATGGATTGGAAATTTGGAGAATGGAACTTGAATGATGTCGGCAACCAATTCACATCAGCGTACTACGAGAGTTATCTTGCTGATCTTGGTATCTTTTTCCCAAATGTTGTTTACGGCGAATGGGAAAGTATCGACTTTGACCGGCTCGCTAGCTTTCTGGATGTCAAGTTTAATGAATTCAAAAATGGAAACCTGAAAATCGCTACTCGAAAAGGGAAGTCTTGGTGGAAATTTTGGTAAACCCTAAACAACAGGTAAATTTGGCCGGTAAAAGCTACGCGGCTATTGTCTCTACGCCTTCGCTGTCAACTTACCCTTATCGTTGGACATAGGAGAAACCATGGGGTACGCATTGTCGTGGCTCGCCATAAAAGGCAAAACGGTTGAAGCTATCCATCAGCAACTGGGACTCAGCACGACTGGAAAACTTAGTGACTATGGCCATGCCCTCGTCGTGGGGCGTCAACTGCATTCGGGTTGGTATTTGATGGTGGCCAAAGGTTGTGATCACAAACTCATCTCCAATGTAGTCGTTCAACACGTATCGTCGAACTGCACTGCGATAGCGTGCTCGATTGAGGAACACGTCATGTTCTCATCGTCTGCTGAATGGAACGATGGTCAACAAAACTGGCGCATCCAGCACAGAGGTGGGGACTACGGACCTACAGACCTCAGTTTTGAGGGCGCACCTCCCGAATTGTTTTCAGATTTACGCGTGCACTATGGCTCGAAGCAAGACGCTGAAGGTGGAAAAAAAGCCGAGGTCGACTGGATTTTTGAGATTCCGCTAGAACTCGCAAAATCCTATGTCGGCTTCAAGCACGATGAAGACATTCCTGGGGTCGAAGACGGAAGTTTTGAGATTCTTGAGCTCTCTCGTGAGGGCTTGCTTGCCGCCGTCTCTAAGCCATGGTGGCACTTATGGTGAAAATGCCTAACCTTCCAATCCACCGGACGAAGGCAAGCATAGCTTGCCTTCGTCCGGTGATTTTCAACCTAAAATGGCACAATAATGAGCAACCTTCCTATATATGAGCGCATCCCAAATTCTGTGCAGGAGGCGCTAAATCACGTTTCCGACAACGATTTTGCCATTGCGATGAGCAATCTGGTCTACGCTCGCGAAGCCACGATCGGTTTCGATGCGCTTACTGATCCAGAAAGAGTAGTCTTTTGTCTCGACAAACTGGAACAGGAAATAAACAACGGCGGATTTGAGCAGTATTTCCATAACTTAAGTGGCAATATTGCAGCCGCAACACCCTCTGCATTGCGCGCTATGGGCGCATCTCAAGTCGCATCTATTGTTGAAAAAGCGCTTGAGCTATTTCCCAATAGTCAACCACCCACAGATCAAGCTCAACGGGAGAAACAAATGGAGTCATGGGGTCCCGAGCAAGAAGATATTCTGGAAAATTTAGACAAAGCTTTTCTCGCTTATCCAGAGCCGCTGGCAAAATTAGAGAGAGGCTATGTTCAAAAATATGAAAATTTTTTCCTTGTTCCTCACGGCGCAGGTCAATCAGTTCGTGCCATTTAATAACGCATTGGTGCGGACGGGCGGAAGCGTCGTGCCGCGTTTTCAATGCGATGCGTCCGCTGCCTCATACTTCTACGTTATGCAAGTTAAGGACATGTTGAGAGATGGAAAACAAAGAACTAATTTTAAGTGCAAAGTTAAAGCTTAAATATCTAATTATAGTTAATGCCATGGTTTCCATCCTTGCGTTAACTGGAGGATATTTTGGTGGGATAAATACCGCTATTTATTTTTTCGGTTTTTATGCAATTGAAATATTGGTTTTTGTTGCACTGTTTATTCCTATTTTCACTTTTTGGTTATTTAAAGGCAGATCAATTAAAACTTCAGCATCTAAAGCAATGCAAATTTTTGGCGATTTTTATCACTTTATAATCCCTTGGTAATAATATTTTTTATGGATACGGGTTCCAGGATAAATCAAAGGTATAACATGTCGCTCAACCGGAGTGCGGTTACGATGCCGTTATGCTTTTTCAGCTTTCCGTACCGCGCCGGGTTAGCTCTACTTTAGATTTAAAAAAATAGTTATGAGCTACCATCTCACAATACTACGCAGTGAAAATAGCAAACAGCTACCAATTTCTCTCGAAGAAGCAAAGTTTGCAGCAACTAAAATCGGAGGTTGGAAATATTCAGAAACGCCGGACTCATTTAAGTTGTTAACTGAAAACGGAGAGTCCACGCTTTGGTACAACGATGGCGAGCTTTGGATAAAGACCCCTGAAATTTGGGAAATTGACCATGTAATCAATTTTGCAAAAGAGCTTGGCGGCAGGGTTCGAGGCGATGAGTTTGAAACTTATACCTCTGCTGACGAAATCTTCACTCATCCTGATGATGTTGTTTTGAGAAAAATTGACGAGGAAAAGTCGGCTGCATTGCTGCAAAAAGATTTTTCGTCTCAAAAAAAAATCTTTCACACCATTATCGGGTTTTTCTTGCTTTTGGGGCTAATTGGTTTTTTGATTGGAAAATGGTTTGAAAGCCAATGAAACCTAACTACTTATTTCAGCCCATCACTTTGCACTACGCTTCAAGCGTCGGCTGAATTTTACGTTAAGCGCAATTAACAAAAATGAACATTATTCTCCCAAAGAAGTTATGCACTCCTGTAATACCTCTAGGCATTTCAATCGAAGGAGGCTTGGAGATATTGAGCACATTAGGTATGCCGGAAATAGAAAAAACTGGTGAAGATATTTCTTATCGTATAAATACACCTGAGTTTGACATGGCAATATATGAAGAAAATGCTTTTGTTAAGTCTGTTTGGTATAACGACCCGCTGGGCAGAAAATGGAAGTTTGGTAAGAAAAGAAAAATCAGCCTCTACCTGGAAAGATATGGCAACAAGGAAGACTGGGAGTTAAGAATGAATAACGGATGGATGGACTACTATTTCAACGAAAAATCAAAAGTCGCTATGGTATATGGCATACATAACGACGTTATCAGGTTTAATATTTGGCAAAGCGCATAACACGGCGCTTTACCCGACCAAAAATCGCTTTGTGGTTTTCGTCGGATGAGATGATCTATGCGTCCTGAGATTAATCGCCTCGTTCTGCTAGGTCCACTGTCGCCCGAGCCTGAGGCGTCGGTAGAGCATCTGCGTCAAGTGGAGGCATTGCTTCTTTCCGTAACCAAGCCGGTGTCAAATGAAGAGGCTCGCGCTCTGGTCAAACTGTTTGGGCCTGATGGTTGTTTTGGTTTGGCGTGGTCAATACTTCATCTAATCGAATCCTCGCCAGGCTGGCCATTGGCCGATTGCTTGGTTGATTCAAGCGATGAATGGGTCGCCTTACTTAGAGATCGAGCAGCTCGTGGAGGTTTGTTGTGAATCCGTTCACTGTACGGATTTTAACGCTTAATCCTGCGCTTAACGCGACCGACTTGACGGGCGTTGGGTTTGCTCCACGTTAGAGGCTCATCATGGCACGACGGAAACAATTCAAAAACATTGCATCCGGGTTGTATGGTTCGTTCATAAGCCGCAACAACGATGTAGGCGGCTATTGGGGTATTGGAAAACTTCGTCTTCTTGCGCAACAAAATGGCGTGCAAGTAGTTCGCATTGATCTTCTTGCGAAATCAATAATTCCAGTGAGTTTAGAATTTTCAAAGCTTATTTGTGGCTACCACTCACTCCTGAAAAAGCATCTTTATGCAGAGGGCATTCCGGAAAACTGGTTAGCATCCGTGACCGTCGAGCTTGATTTCAAGCCTGAACCGCCTTCCGGAAAGCACATTACAATCGCAACGTGGGGTAGTCTTTTCAAGCTCGTGGTGAATATTACAGACGATATGAAGAAAAATCATACTGTTTCCGGGCACGGTTACTGCGGGCCGCATAATCCAAGAAAGGAATCCAAAAGTGCAAGAACAGAGAGTTTCTAACCCTGCGCTCAGCCTGGACCTCTTCAGAGTCGCTGGACCCTGCGCGATAAAACCGGGCAGCAACGGTTTGCTATGCGTTAGAGTGATCGAACTCTCTTATCTCATCCAGAAGATTCAATGGATTTCATAATCGAAATTTTACGAAACATAGACTGCATGACGACGGAAATTACCCTTGCCTCAATAGGCGCTGCATTCTGGTACACGCCGCGCAGTGATTATTGGCAATCCATAGAAACAAGACAATCTGCGCAATACTCAAAACTGGCGCTCTCATGGTCATGTCGAGGCCGAAAACAAGGTGGAAGCTATGTATGCTAATTCTCGGAGATGGTTGCCCATGTATGGCGCGGCCTTAATTGTGGCTGGCTTTTTATTTTTATTTTGGGGCTCGTTGCGTTGAGCGCGCAGTCTAACAAGTCGCTCAAAGGGACGCTCAGCCGCGATACGGCTCCGCGCAACTTCGCTTGGCGTTGGGTGTTTCAATGACAGGCTTCGTTTGCACCACTTGCAAGCAGTATCACGATGAACTGCCCATGTGCTTCAGTGCTAGCGCTCCCGAACTCTGGCTTTCTCTGCCGGAGGCTGAGCGCAATGCTCGCGGCGAACTCAACTCCGACCAATGTATATTGGATGACAAACACTTCTTTGTCCTCGGCCGCATTCTTATCCCGGTCATTGATGGGCCTGGCCCGTTCATTTGGCTAGCGTGGGTCTCGCTGAGCGAGAAGAACTTCCTTCGTGCGTGCAAACTCTGGCATAGAGAAGGCCGCGAAAAAACTGAGCCGCCATATTTCGGGTGGCTACAAAGTGAATTGCCCTATGAACCCAACACGTTGAGTCTCAAGACCAGCGTCCAAACCATGCCTGTTGGCGAGCGCCCCAACATTGTTCTGGAGCCCTCCGATCATCCGCTGTCACTTGAACAGCAGCATGGCATCACAATGGCTCGTGTTCAGCAAATCGTCGAAGCTTGTCTGCATGGTTAGCGCGACGCCCAACACTTCCGTCAACCGGACCGCCTGCAAGTTGCACTTGTAGGTTTGCTCCAACCTTCGGCCTCCGCAGACCGTTTATCTCGAACGTTAGGTTGCGCAACGATGTGACGCGGCAAAAATGACCAGAGAAATTCTAATCTCGGGGTGTAGGTGCCGCGCACCGCTGAAATTGAAAGCAGCACAGCCACCGGACGTGGTATCGGATGCCCATTGCGAAATTCGCTCTCGTCTGAAAAGCCAAAAATTGTTGGCGTTTTCGATCGCGATGAAGGTTTCTATCCTTTTTCGACAATCGTGCCTCAGACTGATCACCTGCCATTGATTCGGTGCGTATCATTTGGGTTCTCAACTGCTCTGGCTCGTTAAAGACCGGAAAGGTTAAATTTGTTAATCGTGCAGTTAAATGCAATTGGTGTGCAACTGGAAAAACAAGTAGTGTTCATCACGGACAGTTACAAGTGTGCAAGTAGAAGGTTGTTTCGCATCCAGTTTTGACAAATTATCCTAAAGTCGTTTCAGTGGCATTTTAGCTAATTCTGAGCGTAGATATGCAGGTCTTGATAAACACTTGTTATATGGCTTTTTTACAACCAATTTGACAATATAAAAGGAACAATTTTGAATGACTGAAGCAATACTTCAATCCTACCTTAACGAACAGCACATCAAAACTGATGTCCAAGACAACATTGATAGCCTGAATAAGGCTGTGAACGAAGTTAAAAAACACCTAACAAGAAGAAAGATAAAATCCGACATCATCCCCTATACCCTAGTGGCGCTCGACCCGAAGGTGAAAGACATCGACCCGGTGGTGCAGCAGGTTGAAACGATCATTATCAAAAAGTGGCCTACTTTTAAAAACAGTGTGACTGCCACCCAGGATAAATCCACCACCTACATACGGGCAGTGATCCTAGAATCGCTGAGCCAACTATCGAAAGACGATGCGGCTACGACAGCACTGGTCTGGCTGACAGCCCGCGATGTGATCGGGCATTACCAGCTTGATTCGGAAGAGAACGTAATCAGCGGGTTTTTACAGAAGTTGGCCGATCGAACGGAGGAAAATGGACGGGCGGCCTGGGGAATCAGCCACAAATTTCAGGCAAATAAATTTAAAGGTGCTGAGATTTCCATTTCTGCAGTAAACGCGGCTCAAATTAATGGAGAAGTTCTAAAGGTACATTTACTCGATGCGATGGTCCACTCTGGATGGAGTTCGCAAGCTGGAGGAGGAAAGAACCCTCAATCTCAAGGTAACAACAGTTGGCAGTGGCCTCAGTTTATGGCTGAACATTCAGCTATGGGAATTACTAAAGTTGTGAACTCCGCCTTATCCCAACAAGCCAAGTCCATTTCCTCTATTTCTACCTCCATCCAAGATAGCTTGGACACTTACTTTGCCCAGCTTCAACCTTTTTTTGAAGACCTGAATACTTCCTTCGCCAACAGCATAACTGCCAACAACAAGCGCAGCGAGCTGCTCTGGTGGAAGGAATCGATGTATTCCCGTTTGTTGAACGCCAGCTACCGCAGCCTAAACCCAATGAATGCAGCCGTTTGCATGGCGCTCGACCTGGCCGAAGAAGTAGGTGCTATTTCCCCGGAAAGTGTTGATTACCTGCTGCGGGAAACCCTGAAAGACGTGCACGATGAACAAGCGGAGGAAGAACGCTTGATCTCCGACTGGTTAATGGACCGCGGCAGCCTGCACGGTGATATTCAATCAGCGTTGAAAGAACATGCTGCTGGAGGAGACGAACGTAAGCCCTTTCTTAACGCGTGGGCCAATGTCGTCCAATCGGGTGATCCCACCGACTTTTTCAGCGAAACGGGTATCGACAAAACAGCCAAACTGACTGCATCCGATCTGGCAGTGTGGTTGTTTCACGGGTTGCAAGCGCAAAAACTGGCAATTGATAACTAAGGCAGGATATGGCAAAGCGAAGATGTAACAAAGATGACTGCTATGCTCCTGATGATTTTTGTCTGGAACTAGCTGGCCCACTGCACGAGCAATGTCAGTTCTTCGAAAAAGTAGGAGCAGTAGAAGCACCGGCAAAAGCTGTGAAAAGGTTGGCTGTGGCTAAGTCTATTCCTTGGACGGGAGAATGGTTGCGACCCGATCAGCTCGACCTTTTGACGCACCGAGGTACGCCCAGGATCATCGGTTTGGTCGGATCGTCTGGGGCAGGGAAAACCACCTACCTCGCCATGCTGTACTCGCTCTTGTTCAACGGTAAATGCATCGAAAACTGGGAGTTTGCGGGAAGCTATACTTTGAACGGGTGGGAGTTGCAGGCAAAAACTTTGCAAATTCAAGAAGATGGATCAATTCGAAATCCTGATGCCACGCCTTCTGACAAGGATTTTTACAGCCTCTACCACCTAGCGCTGCGCCACGATGGTTTTTTAAACGATATTTTGTTTGCTGACTCATCAGGCGAAGTATTTTCAAAATGGGCGGATAACGTGAACGACCCCGCTGCTGAAAATGCCCGTTGGATCTATGACAACGCCCATGCATTCCTGTTGTTTGTGGATTGCGAGGCAATTATCGAGCAGCGGGGCAGGGCGAAGCGCGACATCGTTCAATTGGCCGAACAGGTGAAAAGGGGGCTGCGGGGCAGACCGGTGGTGATTGTATGGTCTAAAGCTGACCTAGCCGGGCAGATGCGTGAAAATATTGTCGAGGCGATCACAGGCAGCCTAGCCGAAACCTTTCCCGGTGCTGTATCACTGGAGATTAGCAATTATTCGAAATCCGATTCCGACCAGCTTTGTCACGTCAATAATGTAGAAGTGGCAAAAACAGTGCTCAACCATCTAGCCAACCCTCATCCTCTGCAAATCACACCTGCAGCCATCCAAACAGATGATTTTTTCTTTTTATACCGAGGCCGCTATGGCAACAAATAACGAGATATTGATCATCGGACCGCCGAGCTCAGGGAAAACCACCTTTCTGGCCCAATTATATGGTCGCCTGATGGATAAAAAAGGAAAGCTGCAATTGGCTTCCGCACCTGACAACATCGATGGTATCAAAAACGCCTACGATCGATTAGCTGTCGGGGAAGAAACGGAACCGACTGCTTCTACCGATAACCTGGAGGTAAAAATCCCGGTCATTTATGAAGGGCAGGATTTTGTGTTGCATTGCAAAGATTATGGTGGGGAACAGGTACGCGACCTCGTGGCCCTGATGGAATACGATAAAACGTGGATTGTTCGGGCGAAAACGAACGACCGATGGATCCTATTCATTCGCCCGTCGGAGATTGAACACCGCTTCGATTTAAGCAAGAAGGGGCATGCTACAAAAGATCCGAAAGAAATGAATGCCCCAATCTCCAGTACATCCGATCAATCGCAATTCATTGAGCTGGTGCAAGTGCTGCTGCACGCGCGCGGCACAGGCATGAAAAACCCAATTGATACTCCCCGATTGCTCATTGCATTAACCTGCTGGGACGAGCTGAGCACCGATTCGACACCGGAAGAAATCTTGCGGCAGAAGATGCCACTATTCGCCCATTTTATTGCCGCCAACTGGTTGGCAGGAGGCTTTAAGATCATTGGAGTATCCGCGCAGGAATTCCCGCTAAAAACTGATGAGGCCCGCGACAAATACTTGGACGAGATGCCTCAAAATTTCGGCTATCTGGTGCTGGACGACAATCCGAAGGAAAAAGACCTGACCCGCCTCATCGAAGAAGTCCTGAGCCTATGATAGTTATCCACCAGGCCATATACGGAGAATTGCAGGGGAAAACCTCCGGGCACGATCTGCTAGCTGCTTCCGATGAAAAAAACGAGCTGTTTAGACGAGTAAGCGGCTACACCGATTTGGCCGACCGACCTGTAGGAGGAATTTTGTCCAGTCCCGTGGTACGTGGTTTCTTTGCCGAAGATCATTTTTTGCTGATTAAAACATTTCCCGATAAAAGTCCTGGGCTTCGTTCGGGGAGGGTGTTTTCGCACGCCCTATTCATACCAAAAGCTGACCTGCACCGAGTTCGCGAGCTCAGCGACCTGTTTCAATATCACCTGCCCGATATTCAAAAAGAAGCAAAAATGCACTCACTGGAATACCTCTCGCAGGAAGCTATGACGATAACGGGGGCAGTGAATGGAAGGGAAGCTGCCGCCACCAATGCCTTGCTGGAAAAACAGCCATTTGTTTGGTTGGGGGAGGAAGGCTACTGGGAGTGGGTAGCCCGAATCTGGCCCAAGCTACCGGCCAAAGTAAAGCACATGCTAAAAATCGGAGCTGCATTCGGTCCATCTTATGTTAATAAAGAATGCCTCAGCCTACTCTATATTCCCGAAGACGCTAAAACCCTATGGGAGCGGCATTCCTTTCGTGTGCTTGGTGTGGGTGAATCACAGCCCCTGCGATCCTCAGCCGCAAACTGGTTGGTAGGAGATGTTAAAAAGGCTATCCCCTTTGAAATCTTGCTCAATGATTTTGCCCCGATAATTGACTCCATAGAAACGCTCAACCGGCTTGAGGATTATGGTAAGGCCTACCACCAAATCGACAAGGCCCCTGGGCTTAACCACTTGTTGGTCTTGGCCCATTTTGTTTCACAGATTAGTCCAAATGAAAGGGTTGGCATCAAAGGCAAAAACAAGCTGATGACCGCAATTCTTCAAGCCATTCCAACTGCACCGGTCAAGATGTTCATGGCTCTCACGTACCAAAGCTGGAAAGGATTCCCGGATGCAATAACTTCCGTTTCTGGTGCGGTACTTGAATGGCTCACCAACCATCTTCTTCAAGGAAGACAAGTTAAAGAGTGCGGGGCTGTGCTTGTAAAAGCATTGGAAGCTGAAACGAAAAACTGGTGGGTCAATGCGGTTTTGGAGTATGTCAATAACCGGCTGAAAAGACGACAACCCAGTGACGCCTCCATTTTGTGGCAGTGGATGAAAAATGAACCTGCGTTGATCACCCAACACACTTCTTGGTTGCCGTATGATGCTGAAAACGAGCTAACCCCAAAAATCCCAAAGCTGGAAACTGCAGTTGCCGAAGCGGTTCTGTACATGGCAGAACAAAAGGGCTGGCTTGTGCTACACGCGAAAGTGGCTGCGCAGCTTTATTCTGCTGAAAAAGCCATCGAAGCCCAGTTGCGTATCGACACTGATGAAGATCATACCGTAGCGCTAGAAGCCTTGTCTGAATGCATCAGCGAAAGCTCCTTTGTGTCTGTAGCAGCCAGTCATACCGATGCCCGCTTGCACCGCATCGCTGGAAAATTTATTTATGAGAACAAACAGTTACTGAAAGGCATCGACATTGCCAGCGAAGGTTGGCAGAAGTGCTGGGAATTAGCTGTTCAGCGAGGCAGTGATGTGTGGTCGGGCATTTCTAACCCACAGCACACCCTGTTCGAAATTCTCGATCACCTGCTGGCTGGAAATCCGTTTAGCGGAACTCTGCTACATGCCATAAGCATTGGAAAGTATAGCAGCTTAAAAGACTATCCCCAGCGGGCGTCCATCTGGCATGCGCTTCCAGAGAAAGCACGTACCGGGTTCATTACCGCAACGCTTTTCGAGCTATTCGATGACCTCTCCACCAGTAAATTAAGCTTCAACGACCTCGAAGCTGAGTTAAAAAACGGAGTGCAATCGCAGAATGTGCAACAGCATGTTGTCAGCAGCAAAACCATTCCGCTTACCAAGAAACTGCGGCTGTTTGATGTACTGCCTAGTTTGGGAGAATGTCACGCACAGCAGTTGATACGAGACAATCGCTTTTCACCCGCAGAAGCGGAAGAATTTGGTCGGCTTGTTTCTAAAAACAGATGGGAAACGGTAGCTGACGATCTGTATGAACATAGATCTGATAGAAAGGACTTGGTACCTGCCTTATTGCAATGTAGCCACTTACTCGGGGTTTGGCAACGCCTCAAACTTTCAGCTAGTGGGTTAAAACGAGATGCTATCAGCTCAGAGGAATGGTGGAATGAATTTTTGGAAGCTGCGTGTAAGCTGTTCCCAAACGGACCCGAGGAAAATGGATTGTGGATTAGTGCAGGAGGTGACTTATCACAACTTTGCGCAACTGGCACTGGTCGTTACAAGTGGAGCCTCGCTGTTCAAATATTGCGTAACAATGGAAAACCAACAACAAAAAAACTGCTACGTAAGATGCGCGAAACATATACTGGCAACGAAACGCTCAAAAACCTACAAGAAACGTTATGAACAAACCTATCCTTATCCTTACCGCTTTGGAAGTGGAGCGACTGGCCATCGAGCAGTATTTAAAAAACATTGAGCCGGTAGCACACCACGCAACCGGCACTGACTACACCAAAGGCACCTACCGCTCCAACGGTAAATCCTTTGAAGTCATTGTTGCCCGTACCGATCAAACCAATGTGAATGCCGCCATCGAAACTGAACGCGCTATCGCTCATTTTGATCCCGAATACACTTTTTTTGTTGGCGTGGCCGGTGGATTGAAGGACGTAAAAGTCGGAGACATTGTCATTGGTCGGGATGTTTACGGTTACGAGCGCGGAAAGGCCGAAAAAAACAATTTTAAACCCCGGCCACAATTTGGCGCTTCCACTTATGCGCTCGAGCGGTTGGCTGGTCAGTATGCAAAAAGCGAAGCCTGGAAACAAACAGCTGAGGAGCTACTGAACCCGGAATTTGCTCCCGTCATCAGTACTTACACCGGCACCATTGCTTCTGGTGAAAAGGTAGATTCTTCCATTGATTCAGAACTTCATCAATTCCTGGAACAAAACGCCAGCCATGCCCTCGCCATCGAAATGGAAGGCCTCGGTTTTCTCGAAGTATGCCGCATGCGTCCACTTGTCAAAACCCTGCTTCTTCGCGGAATTTCCGATCTTGTGCAAGATAAAGGGCAAATGGACGGCAAGGGCTCCCAATCATACGCTTCGGCCAACGTAGCCGCCTTCCTGTTTGGCCTACTGGAGCAACTGGATTTTTCAGATGCAACAACCAAAAGCACCCGAGAAGAAAAGCTAGTTGAAATTATGTGTAAGCTTTATCCAGGAGGATTGCGAGATAATCAAATATGGATAGCTGCTGGCGGGGATTTGTCTTTAATAAATCTAGGTCAATCAGGTAAAGGTCAATGGGTCGAAGCTATTAGAATATTGAAGTTAGGTGGGGGGGGTAATATAAATGTCGATAGTTTGATTAAAACTGTTGCAGAAGAGTATGGAGATAACAAAGATGTTAAGGAAATACTATACAGGCCTTAAATAAATGGAGCTGGTGAAGGGAATCGAACCCGCGACCGACTGAGTACAAATCAGTGAATGAGTTTTAAAACCATTGCATTGATGTGTGAATGTCTGCAATTGATGGTTTCGCCAATTCTTTGATGTCACCACAGAGCTGTCATTAGATCCAGTTAAAGGGTAATCGTCAATGACAGCTCTTGGCCGATCCAAGGCCTTCAAAATCTGGCTGAGTTTTAAGCAGACCAATGACGACTTTTCGACCGGAATGGGTGGTGGATTTGGGTTGGAATATTCACCATCCCTCAGATTGTGACTTGCATCGTAGCAAACGGGAGGAATTTGCGGGAACATGCATCTAAACAATTTAACTTGCCACTACTGCCGGGATCGTTCCAATTGGCTAACACTTGGTCAGCGTTCAAATTAAAACTGGACAGCCAGCCCACTACACTTTCCGATGCGATCGAGAGATTGCTATTGATTTTGCGTGAGGAAGATAAACGAACTATCGCGGCAATGACCGAGGATGATTTGTGCGACCTCCATTTTAGTCTTGGTCTGCTGATCCGGAATGCTTGGTTGCACAAGTCGGAGAGTGATTTGCTCGCTGCATGCGGTACTTATCATCCTGATGACGCTTCCCAGCTTATATTAGGCGGATTATGGCGGGCGTTACAACCTTAAGGACGCATTATGGGCATACAAGATCGAGACTATTACTGGGAAAGACATCAGGCGGCATCAAAAGTAAACGTTTCTGACTTCGACAAGTTGCGGCGACACCGTCCACAACCGACCAACCGGTCTACTGGGAGCTTAAAATACCTCATAACGCCGGCCATGATCCTCTTTAGCCTTTGGTGGGGGACCGATAAGTTTATAAAGCTGAAAGGGGGGCATCTTCCAGCATCACCCTCTGTATCAATTCCTGCAGAGAACACCCCGGTTGCTATGCCTATTTCTGGGGGGCTTGAAATAGTGGCCGATCGACAAGGACATTTCCGGGGAACCGTGTTGATCAATAATGTGCCGATGCCTTTTTTGATCGATACCGGCGCGACCATGACCTCCATTCCAGCGCGCTTTGCCGATGCCGCTGATCTACCGGTCGGCAGGCCCATTAATAGCAATACCGCGGGTGGACAGGTTATTGATCGGCTGACCCAAATAAATAGCCTGAAAATTGGGAATGCTGAAATCAGAAATCTCGATGCGACGATCAATCAGCATCTGGATGAAGTCTTAGTTGGCATGAACACCTTGAAATATTTCACCATTACCCAAAGCCATAACAGGATGACGCTGGTGGCCAATGGTTCTTCACCGGAACAAATAGTCAGGGCGCCTGTTATGTTCCCGGCCCCAGTTCGACCCGCCACACTGGCCGTCGAGCAACCGATTGCAACACCTGAAATTAAGCGAGTGACCAAGGTGAAAAAGACGGTAAATTGCAATGCCCAACAAGTCTGCACGACGACGTATAGCGACCACTAGATGTAACGGCTCGCAATGAAAAATGATCGAACTCAAATATATGGGGGACCGTAAGGATTCCTTCGTAAATGAGTAACATCCCTGGTTTTGGTTACATCTGGAATGTCACACCGTAGTCAATCGGCTCCAAATCCCTCTCCCGAAGCTCGTACATGCCAAATCGATTAGCGTGATGCGTCCGATAGGGACTAAACGTATATCGCCGATTTCGGCTCAAATTAAATGCAAATTAGCTTGGATTTATTCGCTCAGGGCATCAATCCATTTCTGTGGGTCCGCTTTAACTGCAAATTAAATCAGGCGGAGAGCCAGCCAGTCGACTGGCTGGGTGACAGACTTTCGCTGGACTCATTTGGCAAAGTTTGCCATGATCGGCAACAGAATCCATTACTAAGGTCGAACAATGGCCACGATGAATATTTCCCTCCCCGAACCCCTGAAGGAATTTGTTGATGAACAGGTGCAAGAACACGGTTATAGCACCTCCAGCGAGTATGTCCGCACCTTGATTCGTAAGGATCAGGTTCAACAGGCTGAGCTACGGATTGTCGCGCTCATGGCGGAAGGCTTGGAATCCGGCCCTGCCGTTGCCATTGATGATGCCTATTGGAAGGCTAAACGCGAGGCTCTCCAGCAGAAGCATCCGGGGCAATGACAAAACCCGTTCGTGTCCGCCCGTTGGCTGACACAGAAATCGACGCTTTGGCGGATTATATCGCCCGCGACAACCCCCACGCGGCGCTGCGCTTTCTGGAGGCCACACAGCAAACTTTTGATCGCATTCGCGAACAACCCGGGATTGGTTCGCGGCGGTATGCCCACCTACCCATGCTGAGCGGTTTACGTTTTTGGCCAGTTGAAGGGTTTGAAAAACACTTGGTATTTTATCTCGAACGGGAAAACCATATTGACGTCCTGCGAGTTTTACACAGTGCTCGGAATGTGCCTATGATACTTCTCAACGAGGAGTGATAGTTCGGTGGATTGTCGTCAAAGCTATCCTCAAAATCTGTAGCAACAGGATTCGGAAAAAAAGCCGAAAGCCGACATAAAATTTTCTGGCCTTTAGGCGCTGGCCAGCGTTGGAAGAGTTGATCCTAAATTCGGTTCTTTCATTTCCAGGCAAAGAGCAATGGCGACGTAGAAGGGTAGTGCGAGACAAGATTGATGCGTTGATTGAGGAAACGATAAGGAGCGCCGATGGATCCTATAACTATCGATTTTCTACTCGAAAATGCAACCATCTTCATCGTATTCAAGCCGGCGAATCTCCGTTTTCTGAATATTAATCGTCCGGCGATTTAGTCGCCATTGGCAATACCTAAATCCCAAAGCACATTGCATTTGCGACAGTATGCGCTCCAACTGTCTGGAACTTCTTTTCTTGAATTTTTTGTTATCGTCTTTCCAAGACAACTTGGACATGCAACATGGTATAGCTTGTAAAAAATCATGGCGAAAACCAGGCAACCATATCCAAGAATGAAAATTACGATATACCCAATAAGATGGTTATTTTTCATTAAAAAGTCTTCAGCCAGATAGGCACCTGCCTGACTGCCAATCAGTAGCAATACAAGACAAAAAAAGTGTTTTTTGGGGATGGTAAACGTTTCATGTTTTTTCACGTGCATATGAGCGCCTTGTATTCCGCCTAGCCCCGAAGCGAATCAACCGACGTGGTAGCGACGGTCGTTGTTGAGTATTGTTATGTGACTATGACCACTCTTTTCGTTCTGTTTTGCATTTTTTGTTTTTAGTATGCACTGTTATCCAAGGCTTTGGAGTGTCCCGGCCGACTTATAGGAGAGCAGAGTTGATTCCGACAGAACGATTCCTTGATGCCATTTTTAACGAATATAACGATGCAGCAATCGAGAAAAAACATTTTCAATGCAAAACAGTCGAGCCTATCAAGGCTATTTTTCTTACCGAGTTCATTATGTTGGCAGAAATGCCGGACGGGTACCCTCACTGCATTGCCATATACATGCCTCACACCGACAATTTTATTGTAATAACTGCCGTAGCCTTGCCGAATAACTGGAATTTGTTGAGCTGTTTGTAACTAATGCAGGCGGCGTTCAATTTCTCTAACAATGGCAACTTTAGTTCGTTGTGGACTATATAGGGATAGCCGCAGAATTCGGAAAAAATAGTACGCTAAGACTTCGGAGCGAATCTGTAGCATAAGTTTTTGGCTTGTTCGCATCGGGTCGGAGTTATCCCTATATGAGCGTGTCTCAATGGCTTTTTTCCAGATATTTAAAATTTGCTAAACAGCATTGGCCTGACGGATTTCTGATTTCACAGGCACATTCCCCGGCTTGGGTGCGTTGCATGACAAAATCCTTTATCGGTGCCGCACGCTGAGCTTCTAACGCCGATAAATACTGCTCGGCGTCAATATCAAAACAGTAACAAAGCGCGTCGTTTTGAATCGCTTGATAGCTTCGTAAATGCTGTTTGGGGATAGTGTTGCCTGCGTTGGAGAAGTAAGCTATTGAGCAAGTTTTTGCAGGGCAAAAATAATAGCTGTCAGTGATGAGCGCCTGATTCTCTGGAAACCGAACTTGATGGTAAAGCGTAGGCATACCGACACTTTTACAAGTGGTGCCACACTCAGGACAATTCTGTTTAGTTTTGGCGGATGTATTGGTGGGGCAGCAGCAATCAGACATTGATGTATCCTTGCTTTATCGAGCAACATGTGTGGCAAGGGAACCCGGATAACCAGCATCCGTCGTGGCTTTGATCAAGGCTGCACTATCGGTTTTTTGGTTATCGTAGGTTATGGTGGCCGTTTTTGAATCGTAATCGACAGTCACTGCTTGTACTCCTTCGACTTTCTGCAAAGCTTTCTTGATGGTAACTGTACACATGGTACAGGTCATATTTTCTATGTTCAGCGTTACCGCTTGTTGCCGGTTTGGCTGTGCAACAGTTGTTTCAGCATGAGCTGCCGGCATCCACAACACACTTGATGACAAGCTTAAAATAAACAAACTGGATTTAATCTTCATATCTGAATCCTCTCAAGCCATGAAAAAAGGCGCTAACCAAGGAAAGACCAGCAGTATCAAAATGAATGCGGAACCCAACCAAAACATCAGGCGTTGTCGGCGCTGGATGTCGGATGTGGCGCAGCTTTCACCTTCCTCACAGCATTGAGGCGTTAGATAGAGTTTTCTATACCCTAACGCTATAAAGACCACGGTCAGGATGATGAAAAATGGACGGACCGGTTCCAGTGCCGTCAACGTACTCATCCATGCACCGCCAATACCTAAAGATAAAAGTAAAAAAGGCCCGACACAGCATGCCGAAGCACCTATAGCGGCCAAGAGAGCGCCGATACCTAACCATGACGGGGTGTTAATGGGTGTTTCAGGGTCTGTATTCATGCGAATCTCCTCAACCAAACAATGTTCAATGCTGACAAGAAGCTTAAACCCTGTTGTTTAGAACAGAGTCAAGTGGTCGATGGTGACTTATTTACAATCAGGATTTGGTTGATGCATCATCGCAAAACGCATCGAGAATGGCGCAACGCGCGGTTGAAGCTGTCTGTTGACAATCGTTGACCAGGGTTTCCAATACCTGACGAAGAGCCGTTAAATCCTTAATCTGTTGATCGATCTGCTGGCATTTCTGCTCGGCCAGTTGTCGTACATCGACACAGTGCGCCCCATCAAGCGATAGCAACGTGGCAATTTCCTTCAAGGTAAATCCTACCTGTTGAGCGCGTTTGATAAAGCGAATTCGGGCAATCGCATCAGCTGAATAACATCGATAACCGCCATCGGGCTTCGCGGGTTCGGTCAGTAAACCAATGCGTTGATAGTGGCGGATGGTCTCGATAGTGACTTCGGTTTGTTTGGCAAGTTTGCCGATGGTCAAAGTTGGCATTTTAAGCTTTCTCCCTTAAGTGTCCGACTGAGCTATACCCTAACCTGATGTCAGGCAATGTGTCACTTTAGCGTCAGTATAGAGTGTATTTTTACAATTATTGACACATGCCACCAAAGGTTATAGATTCCATCCTGACACTTTGGTTTTTAGAGGGCTGTTCATTTGCAAGGGCATAGGATTGGTTACATCAGAGTCAGCTCGTTCGACCAAAATCCGGAACGCCAACTGGAACAGGTCGAGGTCAGTAAGGTTTTCACCGACAAGGCCTCTGGCAAAGATACCGAGCGCCCAGCCTTGGAAGAATTGCTGGCGTTTGTCCGAGAAGGCGATACGGTCGTGGTGCATAGCATGGACCGTCTGGCGAGGAATCTGGATGACTTGCGGCGCTTGGTTCAGCAGTTAACCAAGCGTGGTGTGCGCATCGAATTCGTCAAGGAATGTCTGACGTTCACCGGCGAAGATTCGCCGATGGCTAATTTATTGCTGTCGGTCATGGGGGCGTTTGCCGAGTTCGAACGGGCTTTGATCCGCGAACGGCAACGCGAAGGCATTGCGCTGGCCAAACAGCGCGGAGCTTACCGAGGGCGCAAGAAATCGCTATCTCCAGAACAAGTATTAGAACTCCAGCAGCGAGCCAGTAACGGCGAGCAGAAAGCAAAGTTGGCTCGCGAGTATGGTATTAGCCGGGAAACCCTATACCAATATTTAAAAACCACTGAGTAATCATGTCCAGGCGCTCGGTTTTGTCCGCTACGGAACGGGCCGGTTTACTGGCCTTGCCCGATACTCAAGACGACTTGATCCGCCATTACACTTTCAATGAATCCGACTTAGCTCTGATTCGGCAGCGCCGGGGTGATGCCAATCGCCTCGGTTTCGCTGTGCAACTCTGCCTGTTGCACTACCCTGGTTACGCGCTAGCTGCGAATGCAACTGTAGCGGAATCGGTGATCCACTGGATTGCCGGACAAATCAAGTCCGATCCTGGCGCTTGGCGAAAATACGGCGAGCGCGACGAAACGCGGCGCGAACATTTCCAGGAACTGCGCGGCTATCTCGGCTTATCGGCGTTCGGTTTGTCCGATTTTCGGTTTCTGGTGAAAACGCTGGCCGATCTCGCCATGCAAACCGATAAGGGTGTGGTGTTAGCGGCCTATGCCTTGGAAGCGCTTCGCCAACGCAAGGTTATTTTACCGACGCTTACCGTGATTGAGCGAGCCTGTGCCGAAGCCATCACTCGCGCGAATCGCAGTATCAACAGGGCATTGGCCCAGCCGCTCGCGGAGCTGCATCGACAACGGCTCGACGAACTGCTGAAAATCAAGCCGGATTCCAACACGACTTGGTTGATTTGGTTACGCCAGTCGCCGTTGAAGCCCAATTCCCGCTATATGCTGGAGCACATCGAGCGGTTGAAAACCTTTCAGACACTTGCCTTGCCGGATGGCATTGGCCGGCACATTCACCAGAACCGGCTATTAAAAATCGCGCGCGAAGGCGGGCAAATGACGCCGCAGGACCTCGGCAAGTTTGAAAGCGAGCGTCGATACGCCACACTCGTGGCTGTAACCTTGGAAAGCACAGCTACCATTATCGACGAAATTATCGATCTACACGACCGTATCCTGTTGAAGTTATACAGCGCTGCCAAGCACAAGCATCAACATCAGTTCCAACAACAGGGCAAGGCGATCAACGACAAGGTACGATTACTTTCAAAAATCGGCCATGCCTTGTTGGATGCCAAGCAATCCGATAGCGATCCTTACGCCGCAATCGAGTCCGTTATCTCCTGGGACGACTTCCAGCAAAGCATCATTGACGCGGATCAACTGGCCAAGCCCGCTGCATTCGATCACTTACACCTGATTGCTGAACAATTCAGCACCCTCCGCCGCTATACGCCGGATTTCCTGGAGGTGCTGACATTACGAGCGGCACCGGCGGCGCAGGATGTTCTGGATGCCATTGATGTGATCCGCACTATGAACAGTACCGGCGCGCGCAAAGTGCCGATTGATGCGCCGACGGCTTTTATCAAACCGCGCTGGAAGTCGCTGGTACATGCCGACCAAGGGCTTGACCGTCGATTCTATGAAATCTGTGCGCTCACCGAACTGAAAAACGCGCTCCGTTCCGGCGACATCTGGGTACAGGGTTCCCGGCAATTTCGCGACTTCGACGAATATCTGTTGCCTTCCGTGAAATTCCAAGAACTCAAACAGGCAAAAGTATTGCCGGTCGCCGTCAATCCGGATTGCGAACAATACCTGCATGATCGGTTGCAGTTGCTCGAACGACAACTGAGCACAGTAAACCGTTTGGCATTGGCCAATGAACTTCCCGATGCCATCATCACCGATTCCGGGCTGAAAATCACCCCATTGGATGCCGTCGTCCCTGAAGCGGCACAACAAATGATCAACCATGCAGGTATGTTACTGCCCCGCATCAAGATCACCGAATTATTGATGGACGTGGATGACTGGACCGGCTTCAGCCGGCATTTTGTGCATTTGAAGGATGAGGAACCAGCTAAAGACCGCACTTTGTTGCTATCGGCCATTCTGGCCGACGCAATTAATTTGGGACTCACCAAAATGGCCGAGTCTTGCCCCGGCACAACTTACGCCAAACTGTCATGGCTGCAAGCCTGGCATATCCGGGACGAAACCTATTCCGCCGGATTAGCCGAGTTAGTGAATGCCCAGTTCAATCATGCGTTTGCCGAAAACTGGGGCGATGGCTCGACCTCGTCTTCCGACGGACAGCGTTTTCGGGCTGGCGGCAAGGCCGAAAGTTCGGGTCATGTCAATCCGAAGTATGGCAGCGAACCGGGCCGATTGTTCTATACCCACATTTCCGACCAGTACGCCCCATATCACATCAAAGTCGTGAATGTCGGTATCCGCGATTCGACCTATGTGCTCGATGGTTTGCTGTATCACGAATCGGATTTACGTATCGAAGAGCATTACACCGATACCGCTGGTTTTACCGATCATGTCTTCGCGCTTATGCATTTGCTGGGATTTCACTTTGCGCCCCGTATTCGCGATTTAAAGGATACCAAGCTATATATACCGAAAAACGGCCAAGATTATCCAGCGTTGCAGAGTATGATCGGCGGCAACTTAAACATCAAAAGCATCCAAACGCATTGGGACGAAATACTACGGCTTGCGACGTCGATCAAACAAGGCACTGTTACCGCATCGTTGATGCTGCGGAAACTCGGCAGTTACCCACGGCAGAATGGATTAGCTGTAGCCTTGCGCGAACTGGGCCGTATCGAGCGTACCTTGTTCATTCTGGATTGGTTGCAAAACGTAGAACTGCGCCGACGTGTCCATGCAGGACTGAATAAGGGCGAGGCCCGAAACGCCTTAGCCAGAGCGGTGTTTTTTAATCGCTTGGGTGAAATCCGTGACCGCAGCTTCGAGCAACAACGCTATCGTGCGAGCGGCCTCAACTTGGTAACGGCGGCCATCGTGTTATGGAATACGGTCTATCTGGAAAAGGCCGTCGAAAAACTACGGGAATTGGACAAGCCTGTTGACGATGCGTTACTACAATACCTGTCGCCGTTGGGTTGGGAACACATCAATTTGACCGGCGATTACATTTGGCGCCAGAACAGAAAAATTGAAGAAGGGCAATTCAGACCGCTGCGAACCACTGAAAAGTCTTAGCGTACTATTTTTTCCGAATTCTACGGTTGCCCCTATATACAGCACAGATTTAAAGTATCGGTCATTTGCATAGCCCAACAAACAAAACCCTTCGAATTGAAAAAAAAGCCCCTTATTCAGGGGCTAAAATCGAAGGCGACTATTGATGATCGGTATCAAACTTCGCCTGTTCAAATTGTATTAGATCGTCATTGTCCACGCGCTCGTAAATCGCTTCCACGGACAAGGTCAGTTGAATCGAATCGAACGTGACGTGATCCCCCAGATAATAATACTCCGAACGCCAGTCGCGTTTCCGGCGCATCACGATGATCGAGACGATATCCTGTTCGATCAGCACATATTCCTCAAGTGCTGGAATATTGATGTAGTAAAGCAACTTTTTAGTGGTATCGATTTTACGAGTCGAATTCGATAGCACCTCGACAATCAGCAGGGGCGACGTTAGAAAATCCGCATCGCCGGCCGCATTCGTACAATCCACTACGACATCCGGATAAAAGTAGTTCTGACCGGCTTTCACCTTGGTATCGGCCATGAACGCCTCGCAAGGCCGGCCTTTTAAATGACTGCGAAACTCGCCAAGCACGTTGGCCGAAATCCGCGAATGGTTGTGATTCGCGCCGGCCATGGCCAGAACCCGGCCATCGAGATATTCGTGTTTAGTTTCGGATACGCGCTCGCTCGCGAGGTATTGCGCCTCGGTCATGAAAGACTCGCTGGATTGTAACGTCATCGCTGATTCCGTAGAGTGTGGAGAGTGTGTGTTCATGCTGGTTTCCTCGAATTGTTATGAAAAACCGTCGGGAAAACAAGCCCCCAGACCGGGAAGCTGTTTCCCGTCCGGGCGGATTGCGATTGAATCGCGTTAAGCGTTAAAACATCCCCCTAACGCGATCGTCAGGGGGACGGGGTTAATCGCCGACAGACTGCTCGGCGTGTATTTTCCTCAGCATGCTATCGAGGACAGTCGGCAATAGCGCGCCGAACCGGCCTCGAAAGTCTAAAGGCTGTTGTTTTGCGTAACGTCTGGCCGCCAAACCTAACCGTTGTCTAACCCAAGGACTGGCCTTGAATTGGCTTCTCAGCCAGGTCAAATAGGCGTCGTCGTCGCCCGCCCAATCCGCCGGCGGCGAAAAGGGCGACTCGGGATGGCCAGGCTCCGTATCCAGCGTTTGCGCGTCGAAGACGAATTTCGAGGTCATGACGGCCGTTCGAGGTCGGTTAAAGCGGGTTCCGCTATCGAAACGGCTGCCAGCTGCCCATCAGGGGCAATCTCCACCACGAATCGGTTGCCGTGCAACACTTTGCATCCGGTTAGATCCGGCATCAGCCGTTTAAACGCGTCGGAGGGATCATCGGCGGTATTCGCCACGATGAAGCAGCCAAATTGCTCGATATCCTGATCGTGACAGTAACCTTGATAGTCACCGTCGTTCTCGCAGAAATGCGACACCTGTTCCAGCACGTCACCCCACTTTTCCTGGCAGGGAATCAGGACGATATCATCCTGTTCGTTGCCGGTATAGGCGCCGTGCTCATCGATTTCTACGCTATCGTCACCGATCCGGATCCGGTAAGCCCGGCAAAACACCGCCGTCACCCAAACCCAGATGCCTTGAAATTGCGCGCGATGTGACTCCTCAAGGATCTCACACTGCACTTCTTCTCGGCTTAAGTGCCGCAGGTAAGGCTGCACCCAATGCCCGGCGTCGAATTGGTTATCGACGAGCACCCAGCCTTTTTTCCAGGCCAGCAGGTATCGCAAGGCCCCATCGGACTGGAGATCGTCGTCAATCGTCACCAATTGCACTTGTCCGCTTTTGACGGCGGACTGGGTAATTGGTTGGTCAACCATTTCCAGAAAGTCGCCAAATAGGTCGGTATCGCAGACCGGTGGTCCTTGGATGCGGGAGACTAGCGCTTTGGGCAGTCGGTCGACATCGTTGAGTAAGTGTATCAAGCCACACTCGCGTAGCACCGGGTAGTAGGTCAGGAAATCGTCCGCGCTCAAGGCCGTTTTCAGTGCCATGAGCTGGCGTTCGACCGCCGCGGCGATCGCCTCTCTGATCAGCTTAATCACATCGGCTTCATCCACCAATTTGTCGCGATCCGGTAAACGGGCCATGAATTGCGCGCTATCCAGATGCACGATATTGCCAAGGTAGCTGGTGTCTCCGATACGGTAATATTGGCCTCGATATACCGGTAGTCCTTGCAAATACACCAAGCAATCCCGGTAATGCCGATACGAATCGATCAGGTTGATCAAGCGAATTGCGCCGACCGGCGATGCCACAAACTCCGCGGCCCCGATAGAATCGATGGCGTTGGGTCGCGGTAGCGAGACTCCGTTAAAATGCACCGGAATCGGAAAACCGGTGGCTAAGTCCGCCAAGGTGTTTTCGAGCGGACCATTGACGATATCGATCAGCCGGATTTCGGTCAGACCATTCCAATCGGTCACCGGCAAGACCTCTACCGGTTGGAACCCCAGGATGTGATCGGTATCGACCGAAAAACACCCGCCTTTACTAGATAATCCCAGGTGCCGGCAGGCGAATAGCGCGGAGAGAAAGCCCACGCCAAAGGCGTGTTCCTTCGCAATCAGTTCCACGTCCCAGCCGGACTCGGCGACGGTGAGCAGGGTTTCGAGCGAATCGATTCCGCAGCCGTCGTCCGTCACAGTCAAGGTGTTGGTATCGGCGCAGTAGTCGAACGCGACATAGCTGGCGCCGGCGCGGCGGGCATTCTGCATCAGTTCACCCAAATACGTCGTCCGATTGGTAAAACTCCACTTCAGACTGTGGACTAAATTTTCAGGGTTTACTTTCAGTTGTAGGGGTGCGTTCATGGTGTTTTTCCTCAATTAAATTGGAACGTCGAGGAAATCGAGACGCACCCCTGGCGGGGAATGTCCGTTTCCCCGAGTCATTGGGTTTTAAAGCGCGTTACCGGGTTATCCCAAGTGATGCGCGGGTGTGGTGTTAAGCTGCCAGAGCTTCACCGCCAAACGAATGGCTAGCATGGCCGGCAAAGCAAGACGGTTCGGTTGCAAGATTAATCCGCGTCGTTTTCCGAAACGTATCCGTCACAATCCGGATACTGTCCAGGCCGGACAGTTTGAATTGCGAAACGATCGGTCCGCCGCAGACGAGTGACAGGCCGTTTTCCTGTTCTTCGTCCAGATTGATATCGCCCCAATCGCCGTTGGCATGTCGGTCCAACAACGCTGTCATTTCGACACCGCAGGCGGTTAACAACGCCAGTGCGGCGATAGAGGTTTGTATCCTTCCGTTTGAGAGTGATACGAGTGTAGTCATGGTTCCTTCTCCAAAAATGACGGGGAACACAGGCTCCCGTACGGGAAAGACGGTGCTCCCCGCAAAGGTGGTTTCAAAATTGCATCGGCTTAATATTCGTCCGGCAACAATATGGTTGTCGCCGAATGATCGGCTTCGGTAATGACCCAGACGGTGTCCTGTCCGGAAATTTGGTAAACCGACATCAACCGTCCGCCTTCTGCCAATGCGGCTTCGTTTAAAGCACGATCCTCGTCGCATAGATCACCCCAATCGCCGCAGGCGTGACGTGAGAGCAAGTGGCCTGGATCGAGCAGCGTCTTTTGCAGCAGGACTACCGCACCGGGCGTTGCCACGGTGATACCGAGCGGGAAGGGCCGCTTTTGCGGTTGGTTCCGGATCAGACGGACGGCGTAACTCTCCGCGACCCGCGCGTCGATGGCAGCCGAAAATTCCGCGATTGCCTCCCGAATCGTGTCGGCATTGGCCGTTTCCGGCAATGTTACGCGTAGCGATTCCAGGATATTGCGGCCTTGACTGTCATAGCCGGCGGTCACTACCCATTCGTTTGCCCAGTAGCTTACGAATACATAGGCCCGCTTGCGTCCGACCGCGGTGGCATAGCCTTTCGTGGCGATGGCCACGCTGTTGAGCGCAATCCAGCCTTGGTCCGTCAAAGATTGCTGTACGCTGCGTTTGATGGCGGCGTCAGTGTTTTGTGGTTGGTCTGCCATGGTGATTCTCCTAAGAAAATGTCCCGACAAGCCGCACCCAAACGGGTAGGGTACCCGTCGGGGTTAAATAAAATGTCAATCGCGCCCGGTTACTGCAGTGCGTGCCAATACCGCTTCGCTTCAGCTTCAGACAAAAACGCGGCCTTCTGCCGGTCGTTCACCCAAACTTGCCAGGGTAAATCGTCGTTTTCGCACTCGATTAACCCGTGCTTGTCGACGGGCAAGGCAAAGCGTTGGCCTTGAATGAAGGCAGCAAACGCATTTGCCCGCCGTTTGTTTACAAAGCCGGCATGGACTTGGCCGTCGATCGTGACCGACCACGGACAATCGACGTGGACCCCTTTTTGGATGGCAACGTCGCCGACCCGAAAGGTCGGGTGCTGGTAAAGGGTCCGAAACGGACTGTCAATCCGCACGATGCAGTGGTCCAAAATAGCCGGACCACCGATTTCACCCGATTCGATCAGCAACGGCACCTTGATGTTGCCGCTAGATCGACCGATTCGGCCGACGACATCGTTCTCGTCGAACCAGGACTGTCCCGTTGCCGGGTCGCCATAGTACAAACGGATTTTCCGTTGCGTACCCTGGGCTTCCTCAAGTAGATCGATGACGTCTTGCGGTGTGTCCTCGTGATAACAGGTGCCGGACGGCAGACGCTGATAGCGAACTGTATTCCCGTGACTGGTCTGTTCAATAATGGGGTTTTGCATGATGTTCTCCAGTTGAAGCGGGAACACCACGCCCCAGTCGGGAACAGGTATTCCCGCAGGGTAAGGTACTGGTGAGACCAGTAGTTAACTTAAGATAGGGTCGGTCTTTGGCTTAATCGAGGAGTAAGCTTGACGCCATACCTTTTCACAACAAGCCATGCTCAGCGAATGAATGCACGGTTTCGCCGACGATGAAGTGATCAAGTACACGAACGTCAATCAAGGCCAAGGCTTCTTGAAGTTTTGCTGTAATCGCGCGATCGGCCCGACTAGGTTCGCTAATCCCCGACGGGTGGTTATGCGCCATAATCAGAGCTGCCGCATTATGGTGCAGCGCAGCTTTGACCACTTCGCGCGGATACACACTAGCGCCATCAATCGTCCCCCGGAACAATTCATCGCAAGCGATAACGCGATGTTGATTGTCCAAGAACAAACACAGAAATACTTCGTGCTCGTATGGCGCCAACTTCAATTTGATACAGTCCTTCGCATCGTCCGGACTGTTCAAGGGTTCACCTCGACTGAACGTGCGGTTGTAGATCTTAATGGCCTCTGATATGACATCCTGTTCATCAGCCAAACGATAACTATTATTGGTTTCTTGAATGAATAACATGGGCTTTCTCCGGTAATCTTAAAATGTGGAGAAAGCCGCCCCCTTCCGGGGTAGATTTTCTCCGGAAGGGTTGTCAAAAATATTCAAAGCCTCGTCAGCGATGTCTACCGACGTTGACCGTCGGCAGAACATATTTTGCTAAAGAGGCTCAATTACGACGCCAAAGGCAGATCTTGATTGGACTCCAAGGCATCAATCCATTCCAGCAAATTGCGGTTGACGGGTTCATTCGCCAACATCGCATCCGGATCGATGCCTCGGCTGGCCAGTACCGCGCTCATTGCCTGGGCTAAAAGGGCGTTGCCTTGTTCCCGTTCCGACTCGCTGCCGCGCTGGATGGCCAAAAATGGATTTAAACGCAAGTGTCCTATACCGCTTTGGCACTGCTTTTTTACCTCGGCATGAAACGCCCGATCGAGCGATTCAGCCTGTTCGAACTGCTGCCAGAAACCTGGACCGGCTTGGGTATCCACCGGGGGTAACCAGCGTCGCCGACAGCCAACCCAACGGTTCATGCGGTCGATCAAGGTCTTGCTTTTCGGAAAAAAGTGGATGGTCCCGGCGCCCGGATAGTAACGAACGTCAAAGTAACTACTGCTTATCCGTTCACCCTGCTTAAGCGCACTGAAATGCTGCCTAAACACCGATACCAAACTTACTTCCGTTTCGGTCTTGCCGTCGAGCAAGGCAAAGACCTTGTCGAAATCGGCTAGAAGTTGCTCAGAATTCCAGTCAAGACCTGTGTGGTAGGACTCGACTTTATGCCCTGGCAGTACGAAGCGTGTGGTCTTGATCCGCATCCCCAGCGTGCGGTGTTTATCATTGGATTTCCATCCCATGTAATACACTGCATTGTCGCTGTGGTAGCGCGTGATCAGATCGAACACATCGCAGACCATGCTGAGTTGAATTTCACCTTGCTGATCGATGATGCCTTGCAGAAAACCGTAAATATTCGCCACGGTAAATTCCAAAGACTTGATCGATTCGAAATCCGACTCCAACCGCTTTTGCGCCGCCGATGACAATCGTGACTTGACCTGAGTCGAACGCAGAATGCTACTCCACGCGCGATTTTTCAGGTCCTGATAACGTTCGTACAGCGTCTGCTTCACCGCATCCAATGACGAATCGTCTACAGTGTGCACACCGCCACCACTCAGCTCACCCAGGGTTTTACCTAGCATGGCTCGATAGCGGCTGGCACGGGCTTCACTGAATACAGCCTGCCGTGTCGCTTCGAAGGCGGCATCGAACATCAATACCGCGTTATCGATAAAAGCAGTCGGTAAGGCTAACTCCTGGGGCACATGAAATGCGCTGGCCAAGTCGTCCGCTTCACGACGATCCTGACGCAAATTGTCCAAAATATTGCCGAGGATCTCCTGTTCGAAGGTTGAGGTTTTTTTCAACCAGATCAGCGCAATTTCGACGTTGGTTTTGCGTTCGGCATCCTCGCCGGCGAACATGTCAGATAAGAACTCCACCTCGCCATGCTGTTCGATCAAACGCACTAACAGCTGGCGTTCTTTCGAAAATGGATTCCGTACGGTTTCGGCATTGAGGATGGCGACGATTTCAGCGTCGAACAAGATGTCCCAGGCCTTCAGCACGTGCTGAGCGCCCTGTGCAAAAGGCGGATTCATAATGCAGTGCGAGTAACTGCTGCCGTTTTGAAACTGCAGGAAATCCAACCCGACCACCGTGTAGCCTTGCGCACGTAACACCGCATGCTTACGCATATCGATTTCGACGCAATCAATCGGTACCCGCTGGTACTGTTTGAATGGCTTGCCTTTGAGCAAATGGCCTTCGCCGGCCGATGAATCCAGGACCCGCACAAACCGGGTGTTCTTGAACTTTGCCCAAGCCTTGATACTCAGCGCTTCCGTCGAGGCATAGTATTGAAAGGGATCTCTCATGACATTCTCCAAAAAAAGGGGAATGCCACGCCCCAGTCGGGAACAGACATTCCCGCAGGGATTGATAATGAGGCTCGCCGCGGATATCGCGGAAAGCCGAAGGATGATTAAGCGTCTGGGTCTGAATCAGACAATCCCAGTGCTTGTTTAGCTAACGTTAACAATTGGTCCAAATCGTCCCAATCGATACTGCCGCCGGCGTCTTTACCGCGCTGGTAGGCGTCGATCAGACCGCGGCACACTGCCATCGCGGTGCGTTCTTGACGTAGCTTCACCACCGAGGCATCGGCCTTGGGCCAGACGTCGACCGCTTCGACCTGCCAACGCAGGGTTTCGCCGTCGACTTCCTCGAAGTCGTCGAACAACAGCGGCATTTCCGGGGTGTCGTCCCAGATGGTACCGTCGTCGAAGGCGGCTTCGGCAACCGCTTGCGCGCCGTCTGCCGACTCTGCGACGATGCCGACTACCACCCGGTGCGTGTAATCGAGGGTGTACGTCACGGCGTAGGCCGGTGATGGGTTCTCCTCGGTCAGCACCTCGCTGTGGTAGGGTGAGATTTCGGCATTGCACGATGGGCAACGGTCGTTGCAGGCGCAATTCCATTCGTCGTCCCATTCGATCTGGCAATAGGGACAACGGTATTGGTTCAGATACAGAATCTCCGAAACCGGAGCTGGTAAGAATGACATGGCAATACCCTCCGTGATCGGCGGGAACCGCCACCCTGCAGGATGGAGTCCCGCCAGGGTGAATAAAAAACCGCCGGCCGCGCGGGCAAACGGTTGCACTTTAAATAAGTCGTTGTAAGGTCAGCGTACGCTTCCTTTTTTCAAGGTACGACGATGAACCCGATAATGACCCGATTAGTGAACTGGGTGAAGTGGCTGGATCGAATCATCGATCCACCACCGAAACCCAGGCCGCAGCCCGAACCAAAACCAATGGCGATTCTGGTAGGGCCCGGCAAACGCCACTTCGATTTGTATCGAAAACTCCTGGCGGATTTGAACGATGCCGAAGTCGGCGTGTTAACCAAACTGCGCGATCCCCAGGTTGCAGGACCGCTGTTAGCCCGCATCCGCGCGCTCCGGCAGGAGACGATCGTTGAGATTGCGCCTCAGCTCGGGCTCGATGTCGAGCGGGAACTGAAGAGCAACAACGTGTTTCACCTGCCTTCGGATAGGACCAGGCTGCACTGACCGCCGATTAATGCACGGCCGAACGCGAGCCCTCTTTGCCGCTGCCAAGCGCTTTGCGCAATTCAGAGGCTGGATTCGGCCGTTTAGCCGGTCCTTCCACCTGCGTTTTGCGGCGCTTTTTTGCAGGCTGCGCGAGCAGTTCCTGTGCTTGGGCCAAACTGAGTTGCAATTTGGCTATTTCAATGTCCGCAAGCATAATCGCTTGGGTTTTCTGTTTAACCTGCAGCTCGATATCGAGTGTTTCGAGCCGGTAGGTCGGACGGTTGTTGCGTTCCAAAATACCCTGCCTTACGGTTTGGGATAAGGTTTCCCAATCCGTTGCCGGCAGGCTGTTTTGTGCGGTAAAGCGGGGTGGTAGTAGGGCCGGCATTACCGAAGCTTGGCGCAAGCGTGCTGTTTGCCATAACGCCCAGTGCTGACTAAACCAGAGCCGGGCGGACTTGAGAGTATGCCAGATCACCCGGATGGCCAGGATGAATAGGGCAAGAATGATGGTGCCTAAAATGAAGTGCATTGAAACCTCCTTCCGCAATGGAAGAACATGCTTCAAACGCACGACCCGGTTCGGGCGATGGCGCCCGAAGCGGGATGGATAAAGGCTTGTAACAAGCCCGATTAAGGATCGGCATTAACGCAACCGATACAAGCAAAATGGATTTTGCTCGCCGCCTGAAGACGGAACGCCGGCAGAAGCCGGAATCAGCATTCTCGAAAGAACGCATGAAGTCGATTTTTTCATGTCCCGTCGCGGACGACGCATGAAAAAACCGGCTGATATCGCACACCGCCACTGTAGCCCGATCCGGCCGGGCGTGCAATAGGGAAGGGTGTCGATACGGGCAGGACTTCATCAAGGATGAAGTTCTGGCCACGCATCGACACGATTCAAGTCACCTAAGCGCTCACGCCGCCAATAGCATGGCTTTGGACAGTGCGAACAGCTGAGGCCTCAATTCAGCCAGGTCATGAATGGTGAGGGCGACCGGAAACAAATGGCCAACCTCCACCCCCAAGCCGATGCCGAGGGTTTCGATGCCGCTGTCACGGCAACGCTTTAAGATCGACAGCGTGCCCGGTAAATCGTTGGGTACGCCGTCGGTCACCGTTAACAGCAGTTTGCGCGGTTCGCGGCATTGCAGCAATTGCGCCGCGGCAAACCAAACGGCTTGCGTCATCGGCGTGGTATAGGCCGAAAAGACCGAAAAACGTCCCAAATTGTCGCGGACTTTTTCGCCGTGCCGTAACACCTGGTGCACCGATTCATCGTTGGCGCCGGGAAAGGCGGTGATTGCCGGATTGACCCCTTGAATGCTCTCCAACGCGAGGGCCAAGGCCATCGACGCTTCCAGGGCCAGAGTGAGCAAACTCACCTCTTCGCCCTGAATGACAAGGGTTTCGCCCATGCTTTCGGATTTGTCCAACAAGATATGCACCGCACAATTGGGCGCAACTCGTTGCCCGGATCGGCAAAACACCCGCGTATCGCCCAACGCGAGTTTGGTTAAGCGGCGAGGATTGATACGCCGGCCGTTTCGCGCGGCTTGCGGCCGATTTTGCCGGTGGGCTTGCACCGCGCTTTGCAACGCGACCCGCAGGGCTTTGCTGTTCTGCTCCACCCGGTTTGCTAAGGCTTGGCCGACTAGCCGACTACCTTTCGGAAACAGACCGACAGGTAGCGTACATTTTTCGGCCGAATCCGGCGTCAAACCCAATTGCGATTTCGCCGTCTCGAACCAATCCTGTTCCAGGTCTTGCTCGGACGTGGCGCGCAGCTGGTCCATTAAAGACGGCGTAGCGCTATCGTCCTGTTGGGCTGGCTGATCTGTTCCGGACGAAGCGTTATCCGCACCCGCCGAATCGTTTCCAGGCTCGTCGTCCTGATCGGACGGGGCCGGGTCTCCGGGATCGGTCAGGTTTTTGTCGCCGTCTGCGTCTGAACCGGACGATGACGAATCCTCGTGCTCGGTGTCCGTGTCGGATGAATCGTTATCATCTTCGCGGGTGGCGTTGTCGCCATCCTCCGAATCGGAGTCCGAATCACCGCTAGCCGACGTGTTCGTCGGTTCAGTACATTCCTCTTCGAGCATCGCCAAAATCCGATCGGTCAGATCCAGACAGTCGCGTTCACAGGTTAAACCCTCCGGTACTTCCGACAATAAGCCTTCCAAGCGAATCAAAGCGCCGCGTGGAAAACATGCACGCAAGGCCTCTCGGGTGGCGTCGACTAAGGGTTCGAGTACCGTTTGACCTAACACCTTGGCCCGAAGCCGTTTCAGAATGTAGCCGAACAGGACATTGCCGGGATGATCGGATGCGGCCTGGGCCGTTAAGCGACCTTCGGTCAACATCTGTTCCACCATCTTTGCCAGGGTTAAGCGGGTGCCCGGATAGACCTTGGCCAGTTCATGCTCAATGCGCACGTCTTCGATCGCGCCGCAGATACGCCGACGCAGAACCGAGTCACCAAAATCGAGCTGAAAGTCCGAGAACCGAATATGCGCCGCTTCATGGGCCAGATAGCCCCACGCGTAGTTCTGGTACTGCGGATCTGACCCGTTGTAGCCCGGTAGTTGTATCGA
The DNA here is from genome assembly GCF_052474525.1 of Methylomonas sp. HW2-6. Lineage (NCBI taxonomy): Bacteria > Pseudomonadati > Pseudomonadota > Gammaproteobacteria > Methylococcales > Methylococcaceae > Methylomonas > Methylomonas sp. HW2-6. The sequence continues at coordinate 40,736 of NZ_CP184122.1, read as the reverse complement.
TTGGCCGTCGGTGTAGGCTTTAGTACCGCCGACCGCGACCGAAATGCCAAAGCGGTTGCCGATCGCGGCCGCCACAATGGGAAACGCGTGTTCTAAAGTTTGATGCATGGCTTGCTCCTTAAAAAACAAGGGGCAAGCCACGCCCCGAGGGGCGTGTCGCATTGCCCCGATAGGGTGATAAAAATAACGCTTAGAACCAGAATTCGGTAACCGCTTCCGCCGGTAGTTTGGATTTGTCGGTGCCGTGGGTTTCGGGTTCGTTGTCGTTGTCGGATCCGTGCGCTTGCGCAGCCCACGCGGGCGGTGCAACGGGTAGAACCGGCCGCGAAGCGATGTCGGCAAAGGATTGAGCTTCGCCTTCATCGTCATCGTCGGTAAACAGATCGTCTAACAAGCCGGCAAACAGATCGTCCGGGTCCACCATGGGAGGCTCCTTCGGTTCGAGCAGGCTGGTTTGCACTGGGGCGATCACGGCTGTCGATATCGGCGATGCCGGATGCCCTGACGACAACAAGTCATCCGCGTCTTCGTCGTTCGTTACCTTGGACGGGTTCGACGACAAGCCTTCACCGTGACGGCGAAGCTTGTCGGGATCGGCCAATAGCATGGTCATTGCCATGATCTCCTGCAGCAAGGCCCCCTCGATCGCGCCGCGATTGGGGATTTCTTGCAGTACGCCATCGATCCAGGTGACGATCGGTGCCACGCGATAATCCAAAAAGCTCAAGCCATCCAGTTTGTCGCGAATCCGCTTAATCGGCCGCAACGCATTCCGGGTGACCTGATCTTTTCCGATCAAGGATTGTTCCAGCAATAACTCGGCGTCGTTGGCCACTTCTTGAAACAACTGGCCGCCGATCGAATCGATTTGCTGTTCCAGCCGTGCCACATCTTTCGGGCTGGAGGCTTCCGGTTGTCGGATGGCGACCACCATGAAGTCGAAACCCAACTTCGTGGCCACGTACGCCATAGGGTCGATCGCCTTTTCGATAATGCCGGCAAAGCTCGGATGCTTTTTGATCCAATCGCGCACGGCGTCGTCGTAGCCGGCCAGGAACTTCGCTTTATTAACCGCGAATTCCTGAGCGACTTTTTCCAGCTCGCTCACGATGGCGTCCGCGTGTTCGACCGGCACCACAAAACCGCCCATGAAGCGGGTGCCGACTCGTAAACAGTGGCGTTCGGCCGCTTTTTTCAAGCGATTGAAGTCCGCCAACTGGTCGGGATCGAGTAAACGTTTCGAGCCTAAGCTGGCCAAATCCTCGGGCGGTAATTCACTGCCGTCGGCCAGTACCAGATCTTCTTTGCGCAATTTTTTCCGCGCGCCGTAGATGTTGGCTTGGATTTTGACCAAGACCACACGGTCCAATATTTGATTACACTTTGTCATAGTGCCTCCTTAAAAGAGGCCTACGACAGCCCCGAAGGGCAGTGTAAGCCCCTTCCGGGTTGATAAAGCCTGTTGAAAGGCGGGTTCAAAAAAGTAAAAACCGTGACCGGTTAAAACCAGTCACTGTCCATTTCGCCTAAAGCGGCAACCAGATCCAAGGACGGCAACAGCAAGCCTAGCGCTTCAGCCACAGGCCGGATCTGCACTAGGTCGGTACCGAATAGCTGTAACACCTCGGATTCCTGGTGTAAGTTGGTCGAGGTTTCGCGAGACGCATCGGTGACAATGCCCACGTCGATGCCGACGAAGCCGGCTTTTTTCAACGCCGTTAGCCATAACCAGGGGGCAATGCCGTGTTCCGGGTGTATTTGGCCGCTGGTGTCAAAGCCGCGGCCGATTTCACTCAGACGCAACAACGAGTCCCAATCCGGCCAACCCACGCAACTCAAACCAAGGTCTTGCTGCCAGCGGTCGATACAAGATCGCCACTGATGTAAGGCGTGGTTTACGGCGACAACGACCGGTTGCGGTGCGCGGCATTCGACCTGCCAATACAACACCGACATGTCACACCTGCCAATCGCTGCCGAACACGTCTTGCGCCAACCGATGGATGGCCTCGCGTTCGGCCGCATCCCCCCGCAGAACCAGCGCCCGATCCAAGGCATAGGCCAGGGCGTTCGGGGAACCTTTGTAGTTGGCGCTGAGCTGGGCCCAACGCAACAAGCTGCGGGTCGACATGGTGATCGAGAGCAGGCCGGCCGAATCGCTGCCGCCAATAAAGACCTTGCGGATCTCGTTGGCCAGCTGAATCATGCGTTCCCGAATGCTCAGCGGCATGGTCGGGACCGTGCGTTCCAGCATGCTCATTTCGTCGTCCGGTTCCGGATAGCCCACTTCCATCAAACGAAAGCGGTCCATAAAGGCCAGGCTTTGACGCATCACCCCTTGATACAAGCCCGACTGGTCGCCGGCGCCGGCACTGTTGCCGGTTGCAACCAGACGGAACTTCGGGTGCGGCATGACGACTTCGTCGGTGGCCGCAATCATCAGCGGTTTGCCTTCGACGATATCGTTCAAACCCAGCAATTCGGCCGGGTCGGTCGCATCGATTTCGTTGAGCAAGAGCACGTGGCCGTGGCGCACGGCGCTGGTCAACGGGCCGTCGGTCCATTTCATCGTGCCGTTGCCGGTTAAGACGAATTGGCCCAACAAATCGTTGAACTCAAGCCGGCCATGACCGGCAACGGCATGCACACCCCAGTGTAAGCGGGCGGCGGCTTGCTCAACCAACGAGGTTTTACCGGAGCCCGTGGGACCGGTGATATACAGTCCGTCGCCATTCGGATTCCGAAAGAACGCCAGGACGTCGCGCAATGGCTCGCGCCGAAACACATACGGTTTTTGGACCGGCACGAATGGATTATTTGCCGGGACAAAGCCTTCGACGGTCATCGAGGCCGGTGCGGATACGCCGAAGGTATCGGCGACGGAATACTGTTGGTACATACTGCCTCCTGATTTAAGAGTGACTCCCGAAATAGAAGGCGTGCGCCCCCGGTAGGGAAGCGAACCTCCCTTGCGGGGTTGATTAATGAGTCATAGCGGTTACGATGGTCTAAACCATTGAGGGCTCCGATATGATTCGACTAGGGGATAAACTACGTTTAAGCGACCGGGAACAGCACGCCTTTCGGGTGATGACCGGTCGCGCCACGCCGCCGAATACGGTGGCGGAGTACAATGCGGCCTTGCAAGTCGCGGCCGATGCCGTGCGGGATAAGGACACGAGTGCCGAATCCCGCTTGCTGCAAGCCGTGTTACTCGGCGAATGCCTCCAACAGGAGTAATTCGGCCAGAAGGTTGGCTTTAGCTTCGCCGATCGCCTTGCTCGCCAGCAATTGGCGTAAGGTGTCGGCTTGGCCGCGGTCGACGAGCGATAGCACCAAGGTGTTGGCAATTGACTCGTTGAGATCCCGGAAGATATCGGGATGATTCAATAAAGCGCCTGCGACTGTGGCCGGTTTTAACGCGGCCAGTTCGAGGATCTTATCCGCCGTGGACATGGAGGGTTCGCGGCGTGGCAATTTCAAAACAGAATTGAGGTTCATGGTCGTATCTCCTATAAAAAAGGGAGACACGCCCCCATCGGGAGAGGTCTCCCTGGGTGGGGTGGGTAATCATCAAACGATATTAAACATCAATACCGATCGAGGTTTGCATGATCAAACATGCGGGTAAAGTCCGATTGACCCGAGCGGAATTTCGCCGCTTACAACGCAACAACGCCAGGCGCGGTTACGCGGTCAATACGATTAAAACGACAGCGGAGTACGATGTCGCCTTGGTTCAGGCGTGCTCCCCGGTGTTCCTGGCCGATTTACTGCAGGCGTTGGAAACGGGTAGCAGTCCTTTAATGCGTGGCGAGGTCACTTTCGATCAGTTGACCGACAGTTAACCTACGGTTGACATTCAACCGACAGACACTGCACGTTCGGCGATCGCGGTCAGCGCAACTGCGTGCAGCTGCTTGAGCAAGTCGACTTCGGGATCGTCACGGTGTTGCCAATTGTCCGGCAACGACGCGATATACGTCGTGACCAGGGTGGGCTCGGTTTTAGCCATCTCGAACAGGCGACGGGTAGTATCCCGGCGGTGCTTAAGATCGGTTAAAAACAGCCAAACAGCTTCTGATTTTGTCATAGTGCACCTCCAGCAATCAGGGGGGGCACCGATGGCCCGATAGGGCGTGATGCCCCATTCGGGTTATACAATAGGCCGTTGATAGCAACGGCCGGACGAAGCCGGGTTTGACGCACCCGGTACCACCAAGGACATGCCTTGATCGCCGCCTGAAGACGGAACGCCTGCTCTGCAGGATTTTCAGCGTATCGATGACGATAGCGCTAGAAAAGTCGGTTGAGGGCTTGGCTTATCCCTTAAAACAAGCCCTGAATCGACTTAAAGAAACGAACACTACCGAGGTAGTGTTCGTTCGTTGCTAACGTGTTTTCAAAACCAACTGCTTTCCGTCACGGCCAAGGAGTCCGGGTCAAACGCTACTTGCGCGTTTTTGCCATTGTCGTCTCGGCACGTCACGCGTACTCGCGAGGCCGGAGCCTTTCGGTACGGGGCCAGCTCCGCCTCAGTCAGTTGCGGGAGCAGGGCCGTTAAAGCCGCCTTGTAATCGATACCCCCCTGGCTGACGCTTCGACAGACACGCACGCCGGAATGTTCGGCGATGAAGTAATCGGCCATTTGCTCTACCCATTGGGCTTCGGTCTTGGCTTGCAGTTCGGCCAGTTGGATGGCTTCGGCTTTCAATGCCTCCAGTTTCTTCTGCCGGGCACGGTATTCGGCCGCCAGTCGATGCCATTGAATTTCGGCGTCGCCTTCAGGCAAATACAAGTCCCGCTTCAGGTCTTTCGGCGGTTCTTTTTTGGTGATGACCCAACCGTAAAACGTGATCGTCGCGTTGATTAAAGTCACCAAAAAGGTGTCATCGCGCGCGATGTCGAACACCTTGACATGCTGGTCGTCGAGATAGAAGCACAGATAGCCTCTTTTGGCATCGGCGACCAACAACTGCTGCTGCATTTGCACCCAATACAATTGGTAGGCAACTGACTGCTCACGTTCCTGTACCACGTTTTCGTAGGTGCTGGGATGCGGGCATTTGATTTCGACGGGTTCGCCGTTACCGGTAATGCCGTCGAACGAGGCACGGATCAACGGGTATTGATCGCACTCGCCGCACAAGGGCAACAACAGTTCGTCACACGTGGCTTCGAACCATTGCGCCGCCTTCGATTCCAGTTCGCGGCCGCGACGGACCAAGGGATGGTTGTCGAGGTTGGCTTCCAGGACGATGCCGACCCGTTCCGCCCACAAGCGCCAAGGCGTTTTGTAAGGCGAGCGGTTCAGAATAATCGCCGCTTCGCTGGCGGTTACGCCTTGCGATCGCCATAGCCGCCACGCATCGCTGCGTTGGGCGATATCGACGATTTTCATTCGAACTCTCCGTCGATCCGGATGTGACAGCCGTGCAGCAAGCCTTCTAATTTGCGTTGTTTCAACACCGCGTGGCAACGCTGTGCGAGACGGACATCGTCGAATAGCAACAAGGTGCAACCCGGCGATAGGGTGCAGATGCCGCCGAAGGCATCGGCGATACTGACCAAGTCGGCGTAGGAATGCCGGCGATGAAATAGCCGGGTTTCCGTGTCCGGATCCAGCGTTTTATCAAGAAATCCCGGCCCATAGCGGCGCAGGACGGTCGGTGAGTCGTAACGGCTCCAGTCGGTAAAGCTGGGTATCCGGTTGAGGGATTGATCGAAGGTAGTGATTTCATTCATGACGGTTCTCCAAGAGAAGAGCGTCACGAATAGCCCACCGGGCGAATCATGACGCCCTGGATGGGTAAATGAGAAAAACCGAAAGTCGGTTTATCTGAGTGCTTGACGAGCCTTGTTAAGCTCGGCGTCTTTCGTAGATAGCGGCGGCATAGTCATGCCTTCGGTATGCGTTAACGCGGGTTTCGGTTTGGCTTTGTCCAATTCCGCACGGGCATAGATCAGGTCAACACCAGTAAATCGGTTGGTGATGAATTCTTCGGCCGCCGCCCATGCGTTTGCATCTTTTGTCCGCTTAATCAGGGTTTCAACTGCCTTAATCAAATTTGGATGGAGCTTAGATGCATCGATCACCTCCGGCTTGGCTTCAGCTTGAGGCTGTTGCTCGGGTGCCGCAGTAGTCGGTTCGGCCGGCGGATCGATATCGATAACATCGGAGCCGTCGATATCGATGATTTTGCCGTCCATTTCCTCGGCGGCATAACCGCATTCTTCCGGAAAGGCCGCGCGCAAAGACGCCGCTTTACCGCATTTGGCCAATTGCCCTTTGGGGCGCTTGATCCACATCGCGGTAGGCACTTGGGAGTTTTTGCCGCCGGCCGTGCTGTAGGCTTCAAGCCAATAGACTTCCTCGGTAAAGGCGCAACGTTGGCCGCCGACGATCCGGTACACGGTAACCGCCACCCATTCGGGAAAAGTTACGCTGACATTGACGTCCTGCCATTGGTCGTTGTCGTCTTTGTGGCGCCCGGTAAAGGTCTTGGTGACATCCGGGCCCCACACGGGACGGTCCATTCCAGCCCAAACACCGGTTCGGGACGCGGTGGTCTGAATTTCCGTGATGGAGGGCCAGACGGTTTCGACATTGCGACCTAAAGCGGTACTCCACATCGGGACGATATGGACCGGTTTTTTGAAGATGTCGAGTTTTCGGGTTTTGCAATAATCCAGAGCCATCAAGATGGCTTCTGCGGTTTTGGCTGTGGGAAAGGTGACTTCCGTCAGCACTTTCCAGGATTGCTCCGTCAGGCCATAGGTTTGTTTCGCAGCATCCGGCATTGCCGGGCGAGTAGGCGTATCGGGTTTTTGTTTGCCGGGATTGCTTTGAGCCATAATCGTTCTCCTTAAAAAAAGGGAACGACGGACTCCCATTGGGGAATCGGATCGTTCCCCGTTGGGTGGTATAGGCGTCTTGAATGACGCATGGATTGAAAGCTGAGATTGACGCACTCAGTACGGGAACATCGATTCCCGCCGCCTAAAGACGGAGCGCCTGCTGTTGCAGGATCTTCAGCGTTGATTAACGCTAAATACTAGTGGCCTTTATAACAAAAGAAATTGCGAAGTGGAAGTGGATTTTAGCGGCGACTGGGTACCTGAGCATGTTGCTCGAAGAATCGGTAGAATGGTTAAACACTTGGCGATATCCCCGAAGCCTTAACAGGAGCAAGCAACTATTGGGCTTACCGAAGACAATGCAGGGTATTAGCTGGTCCACGGGCTGAATTATTGAATAAGAGCCTCGATTTTGGCCAAGACTTCGGCCAATACCGCCCCGTCCACCATAGATATCTTTTCGGCCTGACGCGCCGCCCAATCCAGACTCCGAATCTGATCCGCCAATATCACACCACTCACACGGTCGCCGTCCGGTAACGGTACCTCAAACGGATATCCTTTAACCCGACTTGTTACAGGGCAAATCAACGCCAACCCGGCTTTGACGTTATAAGTGCGTGGCGTAACGACCAGGCCGGGGCGGCGCCCCGCTTGTTCGTGGCCTGCTTGAGGATCGAACGCAATCCACACCAAATCCCCGCGCTCAGGTACGTACGATACAGCCATTAATTGTTACCTTCTCGGCCAACATCCGGCCCCCAGTCAATGCAATCATGCCGATTATCGGCAGTCATGCCAGCCAGCAATTCCTCCAACTTAAAAACAGGTTTGGCCGTGGTCGGTACAATCCGTAGCCCGGCATCGTCCGCTGTCAGCTCGACCGGCGAACCGACTTCCAGCTTTAACTGTGCCAGCATCGCCGCCGGCAATCGAATCACGGCGCTATTACCCCATTTTTTAATTTCAGTTTGCATCAGATTTACTCCCGTTAAACGCGCTTAATGCAAATCTTTGTCGACCGATATAGCGCCGCCAAAAATGACTTACCCGAGGCCGGCGCCTGCCGTAAAAGTGCCTAGAGCAGTTTGCGACCCAACTTTCATTGTTACCTCTGAAATAAATTCAAATCGGTAGCTACATTGTGGCTACGTTTTTTGTGGGTTGCAATCCTGTGGCGACAATGATTGCAAATTTGACAATCAGGATGGCGTGAGATGTGAAGCGTGGGAATTAACTTACTTTCTTACTTTCTTTATTTCTTTTAATATGTCAAACTCCTGCCGTCGCAGTTGAATCCGAATGGGAGTTCGCCATGCAAGCAGAAGACTTTGAATCCAGTTTGGGTCGCCCCGCCGATATTACCGACGACCAAATTATCGAAGCCGGCAAGGCGTTGACGAAGGCGAATCGGAATGTCACCGGATTTGCGTTACGCAAGCTAACCGGCGGCGGCGATCCGAAGCGGCTCAAAGAGGTTTGGGACAGGCACAATGCCGCTCAAGCGGTGACAAATTCGGAGCCCGTCGTCGAGTTGCCGCTGGAAGTGGCCGAAAGCTTGGCGGTGTTGACCAAGGGGTTGGTCGACAAAATTAACGTGTTAGCGCTGGAACTGAACGACAGAGCGGTAAAAACCCAAGAGCGGCGGGTAGCTGATGTGTTGCGAGCGGCGCGCGAACAGCAAGCCCAATCAGAGCGCGAGCTGGCCGATGCCTCGCAGGCGGTCGATGAATTGGAGGCCATGCTGGCGGATGAGAAGGTCAGGGTGGGGGAGTTGACCAAACGTTTGACCGAAGCGCAGGCCGCGAACCAGTTACAGGCGGTTGAGCTAGCCACCTTGCGCGAACGATTGGAGGCGGTCGAGAAGAACGCGAAGGCAGCAACCGAACAGCATGAAGCAGAGCAAGCCAAGCTGCGGCAACAGGTGACGGCTCAGAAACAAGCCGCCCAATCTATCGCGGCCGAGCGAGACCAATTGAAAACGGAATTGACCAAACTGCAGACCAAAGTGGAAACCGCGGAGGAACAGCGAAAGGAGGAACGACAAAGAGCCGCTGCGGAACTTCAACGTACGGGCGAAAAGCTGATTAAGCTCGAAGCTGAAACAGATCGCGCTAAAAAAGAGGCTGGCAACGCGCGGGAACAGGTTGCGCTTCTAACAGGCCAATTAACGGCCACGAAAACACAGGTCGAACAGTTAATGAAAGCTATAGGTAATTAGTTAATTGCGCTGAACCGGGGGCCTGAAAAGTCGCCGTTGACGATCTCAACCAACCGGCCAAAAGCGGTCAGAGAGAATAATTTATAGTTTTAGGTTTGGACGGGCAAACTGTTCGAAAGCCGTCACTCGCCTAAATGATTCGAAGTCGAAACTTCAGCGCAAACTCCAAAACAATTAGATGAAAGGAGTTTTTATTTTGGCTTTTAAGCAAGTGTCTACCGATTACATTTTTCGCTAAAAATCCCCCATCAATGGCTTAGGAGCTTGCCTCGACCGATAACAGTATTGGGCATTAATACACTTGTCACAATGATGGTGTAGTTTTTTACCGAAGTCACGTGACTCGGTATGTTAAACAGGCACGGATGTCCAGCATTGAAAAAATTCGAGATAGGCCGGACGTTGCCGAACTTCCACTGGTGCTACAGCAACACTTAACGTTGCTGAATTGCCTGTGAAGCAGCATGGATTTTTTCGATGGGGTCAGAGCGTGGTGCTCATACAAAGCAGCCGCAATTCCTCCACGATCTCTGGCGCTAATTGGAGACTCCCTCGAACCGTGGCCTAGTTATTGCCTAAAGAGACGAAGCCATCTTCTCAGGAAAAGTAGTTTCACTGCCCACCAGCAAACACGAAGACCGCTCGCATCCCAAACCGACTATCGCAAAAAACAGGATAACCCATGAAGCGTCTTAATACGTACACTTGGCGAATACAGCCACCCAGGCTTTCAGTTACTCCCTTGTGGACCCAGTCGGTTTTGAGCGACAGCCCAAAAAGCAATATTCGCCTACTAAATCCTGGATTGTTGTTCTGCTTGGGACTGATGTCCGGATTTGTCACGCCTGCAACAGCCGCCGTCACCATCGACTACAGCTACGACGACCTGAACCGGTTACAGACTGTGACCCGCAACGACGGTCCGGTGGTTGCCTACCAATACGATGAGGCCGGGAATTTCGCCACGCAAGGCGTTAGCAATAGTCCGGATACCGATGGCGATTTGCTGGCCAATTTTGCCGACCCGGATGACGATAACGACGGCATGCCGGATGCATGGGAAATTCAATACGGACTCAATCCACTGAGTCCGGGCGATGCCGGACTGGATGCCGACGGCGACGGCATCACCAACTTGGCGGAATATCAGGCCAATTCCAATCCGCTACAGCCTCCCAATACCAGTGTAGCGGTACCAGCCGTACCGGAATGGGGTTTGGTCATCATGGCTTTGGCATTAGGGCTGATACTGGCTCGACAAACTAAAAAACAAGGAGTGTAACGCGATGAAAATGCCAAGGAATTCGGGTGCTTCCGTGCGTCTGATTGTGACACGTCTGTTGCTGATCTGCCTGATGGGCTTTGTTGTGTCGGTCTGGGCTGCCCCTACGGACACCGGGCCCGCGAAATGGGTATTGCCTGCCGTGGCGCAGGCCGTCGCCGAGCCGCACACACGGGCCCAAACCCCAGCATCCCCGGCCGGCTGGGTCAACCAGATTGTAGAGCCGGTATCCCCCGAAGCGGCTCAGACCGTTATCGAGCAACGCGAACAAACCTTGGCTCAACAACGCGACCAGCAAGCCGCGAAGCAAAGCCGGCAAGCGGCTACTTCCGCAGCCAAAGCCTCGGCAACCCTGGCTGCAACGGAAACCCTGACCGCCGCCGCGCTGGTGCCTGCCGCCACCGAGTTTAGCCAACTGGCGGCCGCGTTGGAAAACGATCCACGCCGCATTTACCAGTTCGTCCGCAATCACTTTGCTTACGTCCCCTATTACGGTGCCTTGAAAGGCCCGTATCTGACCTTGAAAGAACGCAGCGGCAACGACTTCGATCAAGCAGCCGTGCTGGTGGAATTGCTGCGGGCAGCGGGTTACACCGCGAATTACCAATACGGCAGCATGAGCATTCCCCTTTCAGCAGCCAATAATAATGACATGGCGCACTGGCTGGGGACCGATGCTGATGCCAGCCGTATCGGCAATATCATTGGCTCGGGCGGTATTCCCGCGACTATCGTTAATGGTACCAGCCTGACTGTGGATCGGGTTTGGGTCGTCGCCAACATCAACAGCGCCAACGTGGCGCTGGACCCCGCTTTTAAACCCAGCAACAAACAGACCGGCATCAATCTGGCTACCGCGATGGGTTACGACAAAACTGCTTTGTTGAGTGCGGCCGGCGGCTTTCTGGGTACCGATTCGATCCAAAGCCTGAATACCGCCAACCTGAATGCCGAACTGAACGACTTGACGACTCAGCTGGTTAGTCAACTCAAACAAAATTACCCCAACGCCTTTGTTCGCGACATCATCGGCGGCTTGAACATCGTTCCCGACCAAAGCAGCAGTTTGCCGGCTGGCTTGCCGTTCGCCGGTACACCGACGCAAACCGCCTGGGCCGAAATTCCCGCCGGTTACATTCATACCGTGCGTCTGCAACACGGCGCGATCGACACTACGTTGAATATTCCACAAATTGCCGGCAAAAAACTCAGCATCAGTTATGTCGGAGACAGTACGCCTATCGATCCGCCGCCGGCTGGAGCTGTGGATTTCGGCACCGTTAGTCCCGGCCAGGATGGCCCGACCTTTACCTGGAATCCCGGCAACCCCAACAGTGTCGTGATCCAGGTCACCAGCACGATCAGCGGAACGAATGCCAGCGCGTTTCAATTCGTGTCCGGCAGCGGCACCCAGAACATCCCCGCTAATAACGGCAGCGTTCCGGTAAAAGTCAAATTCACCGGCATCGGCCAGACGGCCGGGCGTAAAAACGCTACCTTGACCCTCACGTTCAGCTACCAGGGCAGCACCATCGGCACCCAAACCGTGGCCTTGACCGGCGCGGTGCAAAGCACGCCGGTGGCCCAACTCTATCTGGACGATACCCTGTTGCTATCGGAAGGCACTCCCTCCGGTAATTTGACAAGCCTCACCTTGAGCATAGACCATCCCTACAGCGCCTCGGCCAGCAATCCCTGCTTTACCGGCGCCAAATACGGCGACCAATGCGCTACCTTCACGCTCAAGCGCACCGGCTCCTACGTACTGGCCTCGGCCTTTGGCGGCGACCACGACAGCAGCCTATTGAGCGACCGCCAACGCTATCTGGACCAACTGACCGGGCAAGGCGCGGCCAACACCTCCCGCGAAGTGGTCAGCGAAACCTTGAACATCTTCGGCCAAAGTTGGATGCAACAAACTCAACTGGCCGACGATCTGCTGAACACCTTGAGCGATAACCGCGCCATCCGCCATCACCGCTTCGGTATCGTCGGTCAGGAAGACGGTTATTTCGTCGATGTCAGAGCCCAGTTCGTGTCCACGCTACCGCAGAGCGCGACTGCCGGCGAAGGCACCTTCCAGAGTTCGGGCTTGATCGCCAGTGCCATGGAACACGCGGTCCTGGAGCAACTGCAAGGCGCCAGCCAGCCGGCGATGTCCACCGTCAAAGTTTTCCACCTCAACAATCAAAGCGGCCAAAAGTTCTTTTCGGCTAACAGCGGCAATTTTGCCAGTGTCTGGGGACAGTTAAGCGGTTACTCGTCCAACAATCCAGGTAATGACGACTACACGCAATTACTGGCGCGGATCAACGCCGGCGCCACGCTGATCTTGCCGCAAAACGGCCAAGTCACTCTCAACAGCTGGCACGGCAATGGTTACATAGACTACCGGGTCAACGGCAACCAACGCAGCCAAGGCATGATCATCGGCGGCGGCCTGAACGGCGGCTATGGCTCTTTCCTTGGCGCGGTGAATACGCCTGTGGCGCAAAGCTATTACACGCCGCTACAACTGCCCGCCGGCAACGTCGCCACCCCCAAGGGCGCCGACCCGGTCGATCTGGGCAGCGGCGCCTACCTAAATCAGGCCGTCGATCTGAGTTTGGGCGGTAGCGGCCCGCGCGGCTTGAGCTTCGCTCGCAGCTACAACAGCCAGCAGGTCAATCAGGACTCGGCCGGCTTGGGTAAGGGCTGGAATCACGGCTACCACATTCGCTTGAACCAGCACAGCGACGTCAAAACCGCGCTGGGATTGCGCAGTCCGCAGGATGCCGCCGCGTTGATCGTCGCGGCTTATGTCAGTCGCGACCTGATGTCGCCGACCCAGTCGGCCCTGAAAGACTGGGTGGTCGGCGCACTGGTGGCACAATGGGCCACCGACCAGTTACAGGATAAATCGGTCAGCGTGCAACTGGGCGACCGCAGCTTGAGCTACCGGCAACTGCCCGACGGCAGCTTCGTCGCCCCACCTGGCGTCACCACCCAACTGATCAAAAACGCCAACGGCACCTACAAACTGAGCGAACGCTTCGGCACGGTGTTGGCCTTCGACGCCAACCGCCGCATCCAAAGCCTGACCGACATCGACGGCAATGCCTTAAGCTTTACCTACACCGGCGACCTGCTGACGCAGGTCAAGGATGCCTACAACCGCACCCTGACCCTGAGCTACACCGCCGGCAAACTCACTCAGGTGGCCGACAACCAGGGCCGGGCCGTGACCTACAGCTACACCGGCAACGACCTAACCCAATTCCGCGACCCGGAGAACAAACTCTGGCAATACGGCTACGACGCCAGCCACCAAATCCTCACGGTCACCGATCCGGTCAACGCCGTCATCGTCAGCAACGCCTACGACGATCACAACCGGGTGACCCAGCAAACCGCGCCCCGCGAAACCGGCAGCGCCTTGTACAAACTGCATTACACCGGCCTGTCGTCATCCGATGAAGACCCGGCCGGCCACCGCACCACCTATTATTACGACACTACCGGTCGCACCGTGGCGGTGGAAAATGCCCTGGGCCAAAAAAGCCAAACCCAATACGACGGCCAGGGCCATGTTATCCAAACCACCGATGCTTTGGGCCACGCGACCCAAATCAGCTACGACGCTAACCACAACCCCACGCAAAGCCTCAACGCCCTGAATCAGGCCACCACGTTCAGCTACGACGCCCAACTGCGCTTGACCCAAGTCAGCGACGCGCTGAACCACGCCAGCCAGATCGACTACGACGCCGAACACCACCCGGTGGCCGCCCGCAATGCCCTGAACCAGCAAACCGCCACGGCCTACACCGTCGCCGGTCTGGTCCAAAGCCAAACCGACGCGCGTAACACCACCACCCAATACACCTACGACGCCAATGGCCACCCGGCCACTGCCAAAACTGCCGCCCATCCGTCAGTCCTTACCCAATACGACGGCATCGGCCGCCTGACTAGCCTGACCGACCAAGCCGGGGCCGTGACCCAATTCAGCTACGACAAGCGCGGCTTGCTACTGACCCGCACCGATCCCCTGGGCAAACTTAACAGCTCGACCTACGACAACGCCGGCCGGCTGATCAGTCACACCGACCGCAACGCCCACACCGTCAGCAGCAGCTACACCGCCAGCGGCAAACTCAACCAGATCGTCTACCCCGGCAACAGCACGGTCAACTTCGACTATAACAACCTGGATCGGTTGACCACGATGACCGATCCCACCGGCAGCACCAGCAACAGCTACGATGCCGCCGGCAGACTGACCGGCCACACCGACTCGAACGGCTTTAACGTCCAATACCAATACGACGCCGCCGGCAACCTGACCCAACTCACCTATCCCGGCAACAAGACCGTCGGCTACGGCTACGACGCCCTCAACCGACTACAAAGCGTCACCATCAACTGGCTGAACAAAACCGAAAGCTACAGCTACGACGCCGCCGGCCGGCTGACCCAGGCCAACCGCTTCAACGCCAGCCAAACTCAATACGGCTATGACAACGCCGATAGGCTGACCAGTCTGACGCACCAAACCAACGGCAACGCCACCCTGTCCAGCTACGCCTACATCCTGGACGCCAACGGCAACCGCACCCAAGCCGTCGTTACCGAAGCCAAACTGCCGGAAAGCCTAATCAACAACAGCCAAAGTTACACGTACAACACAACCAAAAACCGGCTGACCCAGCAAAACAGCACCGCGCTAACCTACGACTTCGAAGGCCAGCTCAAGACCCAAGGCAGCAGCACCTATGCCTACGACTACGCCCACCGCCTGATCGGCCAGGGCAACCAAAGCTACGTCTACGACGGCATCGGTAACCGCATCAAGGCCACCAGAGGCGGCCAAGTCACCAAGTACATCTACGATGCCGCCGGCAACCTGCTGGCCGAAGCCAACGCCAGCAATGTCATCACAAGATATTACATCTACGGCAAAGGCCTAACGGCGATGGTCGATGCCGCCAGCAGCCAGCTTTATGTCTACCACTTCGACGGCACCGGCCACACCGTCGCCATGACCAACCAAAGCCAGCAGACAGCCAATACCTACGCCTACGATCCTTACGGCAAGCTGATGGCCAAGACCGAAGTCATCCAACAGCCTTTCCAATACGCTGGGCAGGTGGGCATCATGGCCGAGGGCAATAACCTTTACTACATGCGGGCCCGGTATTACGATGCCAACCTTGGACGCTTCATTAGCGAAGACCCGATTGGCCACAACGGCGGACTCAACCTGTATGCCTACGTCGGGGGGAATCCGATTATGGCGGTTGATCCGAGTGGGTTATTGACAGCTACTGTTGGTGCTACTTTGAGGATTCCTGGTTGGACCGGGTACCTAATTCCAAATTTTATTGGGCAAGGTGCTGGTGCGGGTATCGCAATTCAGCTTACTAATTCTGCTGGTAAATTCGCTCCTGATCTTGGACTATATTGGAATGGTCAAGCAGGAGGTGAGGATTACGGGATTGGACGCGGCGCCATCAATCTTGGTTTACAAGCAGGTAGTATTTCTGATTTGTCCGGCCGCGGAGCCGACATTAGCGCGCACTGGGGAATGGTTGGTGCAACGGTAAATTTAAATGAGAAAAATGAATTTAGCGGCGGATCACTTGATATTGGACTTGGTTATAACATAGGTGGTGCCGGGTCGATTGGTGGAAGTTGGAGCTTAGGAGGCGGTTTATCTGCGTCGAATTCGGTGAGAAAATGAAAATTACCATTAAGCATCTTTTGGAAGTTATTCTCGGGGAGGAGGATTTACAGTTTTTTTTGAATAAAGACATTCAAAAGGGTACCTCGATTTTTTCAGAGTCTGGTTATAGAATAGATATAAATAACACAGCTATAAAAGCTACTTTTATCAAGAAGTTAACGACATTTTTTGGTTGGCCGCCACTCTACTATTTTAAAGGAGCTATACAGAAATCTGGCATAGAAACAGTAGTCACAGGCCGAATTATTATGGCATGGTATCCAAAATACTTTTTCTTAATTTGGTTTTGTTTGGTATTTGTAAGTCTGATTATCTTTGCGGTGAATGCGGTCTATTTATTGATTACATTCCCGTCGTCATCAGAGCTGAAAAATTCACTTTTAAATGTTGGTATCACGCTAGGAGGCACAGCTTTACTCCTTGCATTTGGAGTTATGATTTTAAAGTTAATTAAGTTAATTTCTCGAAGCCAGAAAGATGATCTGAAGAAATTTTGCAAATCTCTATTCAACTCGCAAGCACTGGAGGCGAGTCCGCGTAGCTCCGATTAGCGAAGCTTAATCGGAGGCGTGTTATTAACAAGTCCGACGGCAGCGCGGTAGTATGCGGTGGAACGAACCGCATCAATCGTGAATCAGGGCAAACCACGATTTTACCAACGTACATAGAGAACATATTGCCTCAACTATCAAAAACCAAGCCGGCAGTTGATAATAGTCCTAAACGACTTCACTCAAATGGGTACCGTGAATGGCTACAATTCATGCTATTCGTAGGCTGCTACGTATTGCTTGACTACAGCTACTTCAAGATTCCGGTCGATCTGCTTGCCAATGTCATCTACTACCATGGCGTGGTGGCCATTTGCGCCGATCTGGTCAATTGGCTAGCTCCGTTGGAGCATGTACTGGCCAAGCAAAATCATCTGCTTTCGGCCAAGGCCGATCTAGAAATCGTGCGCGGCTGCGACGGTGCCGGGGTGTTGTTTTTGGTAGTGTCCGCCGTGCTGGTTTTTCCGTCCGGATTGAAACGGAAGGTGCTGGGTCTGCTGCTGGGTATCTGCCTGATCTATGCCCTCAATCTCTCGCGCATTTGCCTATTGTATTTTGTCATCGCCTACCAACCCGGTTGGTTTCAGCTGATTCATACCTATGTGGCGCCGACATTGATGGTGGTTTTGGGCTGTTTCTATTTTGCTTGGTGGACGTTCGGCTCTACAAGTCAAAGCCATGAGCCGGCGTGAGTTGCTTTTCCTGACCCTGAAAGGCTTGCTCGCCTGGCTGGTGTTGTCCGGCTTGGTTTTGTATTTCGGGGAAGGACTGATAACAGGGTTGTTTCCGCTGCTGAAGGCCATCATGATCTCGATGGCGCCGGACTTATCCCCTGGCTTAAAGCTGGTGAAATCGGCGCAATCCCAACTGGATTATTCGATTGAATTGTCGGCCTGGGTGTTGCGGCCTGTTTATTTGAACGCCAGCCATTTCATTCCGCCCAGCAATGTGTTGAAGTCATCCGCTCATTTGTTGCACGGCTTTGTGCCGCTGGTGATCGAAGGTTCGATTCTGCTGGTGTGGCCGGTGCAACACTGGCGGCAACGATTAGTGTTGATCGGATTGGGTTTGTTGACAGCGGTTTTGGTCATCATGGCGACTTTACCGGCACAGCTATTAGGCAAATTGGAAATATCGTTTCAAGACATTGCCGAATCGGGCATCAACCCCCGCCAGGTACCCTGGTTCGTGGATTGGATGGTGTTTTGCGAAATGGGCGGCCGCTGGTTACTGGCGATTGCAACCGCTTGGCTGTGTATTACGTTACAACGAGCCATTCTTCGAGCTTGATCAACGAACGTCCGCTTTCTATGAAATTGATCTTGCTTGATTGGATTCACAGAAAAATTTGACTGGCCGGTTTGGGTCGTAAAGAGCCGGCCAGACCTTCTGTTTCATCGCCCGAAAGCGGTCGCTTCCACAATACAACACCCACCAAGCAATGCCTTAATCACCTGACATTCCCAATATGGCTTTGTACCGCGAGTCCTTGTCGGAATGAACGTAAATCGAAGTGGTCGCGATGTTTTTGTGGCCGAGATTGTCCCGAACAATTTCCAGGGGAACCCCTTTGTAAACGGCGTGGCTACCATGCGTATGGCGTAGCCAATGGGTACTGGCTCGACGTATTTTGTCTGCCGCGACCGGGTCGGCTGGACCGATATCGTCCGCGGCGGCTTCAAAAAAGGCCTTGAGCTTTTGGTACAGCGCCGATTCGCTGAGGAAAACGGCGCTTTGCGCGTCGTCAGGCGCATCCCTTAAGCGATTGCGTAATTTGCCGACAATCGGGGTGTTCGGCGCAGCATAACCAATTGGTTTGAGTTGCCGGTCTCGCAAATGAGCATTGATTTCGTCAATCAGCTGCGGAGCAATCGGGACCTGGCGATGCACCTTACCTTTACCGACGACATTTAACCACCATTGGTCGCCGTCGTAACCGGTGAGGCGTTCCAGATCGCCAATTCTCGCTTTGGTCAATTCGTGAAGACGTAAACCGGTTAAGTAAGCGAAGCGCAGAATGAACAAGGTTCGCCGGTGATCGGCCCGCTTAATGTCCGGGGTAGCGGAGTTGTTGGCTTGCCGTTCGGCAAAGCCAATCAAATAGTCCCAGAGTGGGGGAGACAGTAATCGATCGGTGCCCTGGCGCCGTCCGTAGCCGCGCTTGCTTAAGCCGGCGAAGGGGTTGCTGTCCAAATAGCGCTGGCCTACCAGCCAGTCGCAGCAGGCACTGAGAATGATTTCGGCTTGGCGAGCACTACTGGGTTTCAGCGGACCTTTGAACGGTTTCCATTGCGGTGACCAACGTTGTCCAGAGGGACCGATCCAACGCTCGGCCGGCTGCGGGTCTTCGAGGAAACGGCGAAATTCGGCGCAATCCGGCGTGGTCAGCGACGATATCGCCTTGCCGCGCTCAAAGATCGCCCACAACAAAAACCGCTCTATTTCCTTCCGGTAGGTGCGATGGGTCGGGGTTCCGGCGTCGTATAAGGACAACCAGGCCAGAATCGCCTCGAAATCGTTGCCGGCGTCCAATAAACACCGTGAGACCGGAGCGCGGTTTGAGCCGGATTGCCCGCTCAGATGCTCGGGTGGCCGGAATCGCTCGATGGGGGCGATATCGGACGAACCCACTGTTACCGGGGGGCGTGCCGGGGGTTTTCTCGCCAAATCCAGACTGAGGCCCAATACCTCCGCATAATCGGCAAAAAAAGCCTGAATCTCGGTGGCGGATGTTTGGCCCAAGCGCGGGATTTGCGACCACCAGCGCTGGCCATGTCGGTTGATGAAATCCGCCAACTGGGTCAGGCTGTGAATGTTTTCGGTTTGCGCTAAGCGCGCCGCGGCCGCGGCTGGCAGCCAACGGCTACAGGCTTCATTCGGATGTGGCAATGGCGCCGGTTTGCTTTTCAGGCGATCCAAAGACTTCAAGGCTTTGTCAATCCACTCGGCACTGCCGGTGCACGGCTGTTGCCAAATGGCGGCATCGGCTGTCAAATTCAACAGCTCGGCTTTGCGCGCGAGGGTGCGGGACAGGGCCATGACGGTGCGACGGGTCTCAGCGGTACCGGCGTCATCCAAGTACGCCTCACCGAGCACTGGCCAGGATAAGCCTTGTATCCATCCCCGTAGTAATCCGAGTTCGTTGGGGGTCATCCGGCCGCCTTATCGGGGGTATTCTGGGCCGGCCGGCGTTGCTTTCTGACCAATTCGTGTAATCGGCGGCATTTGTCCTTCTCAGCCTGAAGCTCCACTTCCCGAGCAGCTAATTGTGCGCGTAAGGTGGCCAGATCGGCTTCCCACTTGAGTTGGTGTTCATGTCGATCGCTGAGTTGTTGCATCAATTGGGTAATCCGCGCCTGAGCCGTGGCCAGTTCGAGTCTAAAATCCTCCAGCTCGCGTCCCAGTGCGGTAATGGTCCGTGCATGTTCCTGACGCGCAGCGTTCTTTTCTTCCTCAATGCGAGCCAAATGCCAATCGTGTTGCTGATCGAAGCGATGCGACCAGGCTGATTCCTGTGCCTGCAGTGCCGCTTTGGATGTCGATAAACTGCCTTCCGCTCTGGACAACGCTTCTCGGGTGCTCGCCCATTCGGCGTTGGTGCGGCTGAGCGATTGGCGTGCCTCTGCCAGCGCAGTCGCCAATTCGGCATTCGTGTGCCGAAGTTCCTCGTTGTGTTGGCTCAGTTGCGATCGCTCGGTGTCCCATTGGGTTTGTTGGTCTACTAGCTGCTGTTGCAATTGGACAATCAGCGCTTGGTCGTTACGGGCGTTTTCTTCGAGTTGTTGTCGTTGTTCGTCGAACTGTTTACTGGCTTCCTTCAGGGCCAGTTGCCAGAGCGAAACGGCTGTATCCAACATTACGGCCGGCATATCCGGCCTCTCGAAGGTTTCTTTGTGCTTGTTGGCGAAATGCAGTGTCCAGTCTTTGATGGCTCGGCTGATCACGGTCGGACTATTCACACCGATTCGATCCCGAATCGCGTCGATGGTCGGAAAGCGGCCGTCTTCCCTTAACACGGTATCGCAGCATTCGTAAGCGAGGGCATAGGTATCGGTTCTATTAGACATGGATGAAATCATAATTCACAGATGATTCATCTTCGCACGAAATTCATGGCATGCAACAGGGACCGGCACGCCAATCTAACCTTCTCGTTGGTCCGTTTCAGATGGAGGGGTGGCAATATGCAGAAGCTGACCCGCTGGCAAAGTGCATTTCAGAGGCATTTAGCCAGCGGGTTTGAATTTTCAAATACGCTAGCATGGCAGCCTTTCAATTTAGTAAAGGAAGGTGAGCCATGGCCGAAACCCAATCCGGATCCGGAACAGACCTCTATAGTCGCCCCAGCTTTACGCAGTCGCTGGTGCTCAACAGCGAATATAGCAAACGCGTCCATCAACGCTACTTCAAATCCGTCGTGTCCGCGCTGTACATGATCGACACGATTTTATACATCATCGGCGAAAAGGACCATATCGATCAGGTACAAGAGGCGGTGTCCGGGTTGATCGATGCGTGTACTCAAGATCTGCTGAGAGAAATCGAGCGGCTGGAGAAATTGAGAGACGATAACGGTGTTTCCGGAACGCCCAAATACAGTAATCCCGGTCGGTACGATATCGAAATTGTCTCGCCTCAGGTGTCGCAGTTCGTCTCGTTGATGCTGAAAATGGACGACGCCATGAAATTGGTCGACACCCTTTGGCTAAGCAACATCATCCCGAACGACAAGCGCGCGGACACCGAGCGTCAATGGCAACTGCGGATTCAGAAACTGGCCCGCCGGATCATTAGCCTCCGCGGTAGTGCTTACCGAGAAGCACGTGCCCGCGGCAAGACGACCGAAGTCGAAACCGCTACACAAGCCTTGATTGACAAAGGTGTCGACCTCGATACCGACGATGGGAAAGATCTAGCGGATATCGAGACAGATGGCGAGGAAGAGACAGAGGCTGTGGCGCCGAAATCGACGCGGCGGTACGGCTAACTTTTAAGTTTTCGTGGCAGGGATGCCGTGCAGGTGAATTTCAGAGGCATTTAGCCAGCGGGTTTGAATTCCGGTTTTTGATATAACGGTTCGCGCTAACGTTCAAGGAGGTAGCTGGCTTCCCTAAATAATCAGCATATCTAACGACTCCCGGCGACGGGCAGTCAATTTAAACCCTAAACGGGGGAATTCTCCGTTTAGGGGGAGTCCTCCGTCTAATTTAGGAGGATCTCATGAAAATGCGCAAAGACACAGCGGTGCAGGTTCATCCCAGCGTCGAACAGTTCGATATCTTCGTGATCGATTGGGACGCACTGCCTCAATTCACGGAATCGGAATTCGACGAGCTGCGTTACCGTTTGTTGCTGGCGATGTTGAGTTCGCTGAAAGACTTACGGGTCTGCGACGAACAAAAGGCGGATGCCTTGGAATGGTTGAAAAGTGACGACACGTCGCCTTTTTCGTTTCGAGTCTGCTGCGAATCGGAAGGTGTCGATTTCGAAGTAATGCGTGATCTGATTTTGGATCACTTGAGAATGTAATTTACCGAATCGCATCCCATGTTTCATGGGATGCACCTTATTCCTGGCGGCCTCTGGGGTGGGTTTTATGAGTCAAGCGGAACATGGCGGGCATTCTCCTTCATTGGAAGGGATTGAATCCAACCGTACCGACGTGCAGAGGCCGTTCGCGATCATTCATGTCAAACCCCACATCTGTAATCCGGGTTCCCATCATCCGGATATGTCGTGCCGCGCCTGTGGCACTGGCAGCTATGCCGAAGACGCTGCTTCACCCTCTGACAAAACAGACAAACCATGAGCCATTATCGATTAGACGGTATCGAATTCACCGAAGCTCACGAGGAGTTTCAAAACATATTGGCCCGAGCGTACGCCAATAAGCAACGGCCGTTGTGCTTGTGCATGGCAGACGGCGTCGAAACGTATATTGCCTATGCCCATGAACGATATTGGCTGAAACGGATGCCCAATTCCGGCGGCCACCATCATCCGGGCTGCGAATCCTACGAACCGCCGGCCGAATTGTCCGGCTTGGGTCAGGTGTACGGATCGGCCATCAAAGAAAATCTCGATACCGGCGTTACCCAATTGAAGTTCGACTTTCGTCTGGCTCCAGGGAAAAGCCGAACGCCGGCCCTAGCATCCGAAACCGATGAAGCGGCCAAGCCGACCAGCATTAAAGCGTCCGAAGCCAAACTCGGCCTGCGCGGTTTGCTGCATTATCTCTGGGAGCAAAGCGGTTGGCAGCGCTGGGCGCCAGCGACCGAGTCACGGCGCAATTGGCATGGGTTGCGCAAAGCCCTGTTGGGGGCCTGCGCCGGAAAAGTCGCCAAAGCCATGCCACTGGATGAAATCGTGTTCATTCCGGAAACGTTCATCCTCGAAAGAAAGGATGAAATCAGCGCCAGAACGGCGAAGTCCTTGGCTTGCTCGGACAACCACAATCGCTTTCGGATGTTGATTGGCGAACTCAAGGAGATCAAGCCGGCTCGTTTCGGACATAAGCTGGTTATCAAGCATCTGCCGGAGCACCCGTTTTATCTAAACGACCAGACCTATAAGCGCATGGTTAAGCAGTTCGATGCGGAATTGCTTTTGTGGCGAGGGATCGAATCCAGCCACTTGATTGTTATTGCGACTTTTTCGATTAACCAAGCCGGCTACGCGGAGTTGGACAACCTCAGCTTGATGAATGTCTCGTCGCAATGGATTCCGTTCGAAACTGCCGACGAATTGGCGCTAATCGAGTATTTGGTGGCGGAGGGCCGCTCGTTCAGCAAATGTTTGCGCTACAACCTGGCCAGAACGAAACCGTTAGCGTCGGCGGTACTGGTCGATATCAGAATGCCCTTGGCACTTTATATTGCCCGAGACGGCGCCGGGGATGAATCAGCGGATGGAATCGATGGTTTGATCGCCGACAGTCAGACGGCGTCGTACATCTGGGATCCAAAACAACCGGGTTTACCGTTCGAACCACAACAGGGGAAACCTCAAATCGCCTATGCCGCAACTGTATAACCTTCAATCCACAACGACTTTAGGAATTGAGGCCTAATTGGTCATGAACACAGTCAATTTAATCGCGATTCTCACGCTTTATCGTCTAGCCGACGACGGTCTATGGCATGGCTACGGTGCGCACAGCTCGATTCGGATTACCACAGGCGTGAAAGAGTTTGTCGAGGCCGTCGGACAGACTGAACTATTGGCTTGGGCGGTGTCGGTTTTGCCGCCGCTTTCAAATTGTTATCCGTGGCTCAGGATCGAATTAACTAGCAGCGCCGGACAGGGGTTGTTATCGGTGACCGACGAAAAGGGTAAGCGGGTGACCGAGGATTCCTTGTCGTGGCCCGACCAACAGGTCGGACGTTGGATATTCTACTGGACGGACAGGGTATTACTGTTGTCTGGCGAATATTGAATTCATCAGTCATTCAAAGGCATGGCAAATGGCGTTTTCCGAGCCATTTAGATATTACTCAGCCAAGAGTTACCCATTAATCGCGCGATCGCAAACTTGGCGATGCAACCTATTTGGGGTTTATTGCGGAATGGCGCCTTAAATTGGTAATGTGATTATTTTTATATTAAAAATGACTCGCAAATGTCGGTTATCATCGCTTAATCTTTTTCAGAAATACAGATGACTATTCTTCATTTTTATCGTATATTGATAATATCGTTTCTTACTAACGTTATTCTTATGTGCGATATTTACCTGGAACGACACGAACCGGATTCGAATATTCATCGATTCTATGCGCTGACGATATCACCCGGTATTTTTAGCGACTGGTCTTTAGTAAGGGAGTGGGGCCGGGTTGGATCGCCCGGAACCGTGCGTTCCAATTGGTATGAATCGGAAGAAGAGGCGATAAAGGCTCAAAATGACATACTGCGAACAAAACAGCGCAGAGGCTATACGTTAGCCGCGATAACGTGTTAATACTTTAGTTTCTCTATTAAGGAATAAATAATGCTTGAATTTGATGGTAAATCCGAAGGCGAATTGCTCGATATTATCAATAGCGCAAAAAGTCAGCTCAGTGCGAGAATCAGCGAAAAGCGAGAACAGGTGATCGCTCAAATTAAAGAATTAGCGGCTTCGATTAATGTGTCGGTGGAGATTATTGATGCCACCGTGAAAACAAAAGCCTCTCGCAACCCCCAAGTTGCACCGAAATATCGCAACCCGGCTAATGCAACCCAAACCTGGACAGGTCGTGGTGTTGCGCCAAAATGGATGAAGGAATTATTAGGGGCCGGGCGGAGCAAAGAGGAGTTTTTAATATGAGTTCTCCGGCTCATTCCAGGCGGGCTTTGTACGGCCGTAGCTAGATCCGCCCAGGACTATGCGTTCTAAAGCTTGCGTTCTATTCGGTTTGTTGGCCAGTATGGGTCTAAACGGCTGCGCGACTCACATTGCGCTAAAACCTGACGCCGACGATCGGGCAAAAAAATATGCGGCCTGCCGGGAGGAAGCCGACAGTCTGTATGCCGTTACGCCAAGGTACCCAACGCATAGTCGTTATCCTTGGCGGGCATATTCGCCGAACACGCCGGCTTTTCGGTTCAATATGGGCGATACCTTGGACGACGGCGATCTGGATGTCGCGGCCGTCGGAAAGCTTCCTTGTTTCAGACAATCTCCGCCGCCCGGTGTCGAGCTTGACGAGCGGATCTGGGGGCAAATTCTCAGAGAACGCGAGTTCTTAACGGCTGGTGAGTATTTCCAGATGTGGAAGTTATGCGGGGGTGGTAAAAAATACCAGTTTCTCGATGAATGTCCGCAATACCAAATCCGGGCCGACTTGTGCCAAGACCAAGGTCGAAATTGCAAACTCGATATGACCGATTTAACGGATGAAAATCGAAAAATAGCAATGAATGCGTACTTGCGCAGCTTGCTCGTTAAAACGTTGCGCAAGGAGGGTCGCATTGATGACAAGGGTCACATCATTCGTGGTAATAGACCAAATTATCTTCAATGAAACAATATTGGTTAGAGTTTATTTATGGAAATTATTCAATCAAGTAACGATTATTGGAGGACTCAATCGCAGCGTTATAGTTAGAGGCGCTTATTTATTGTGTGTGACTAGCGTACTTACTGCCTTGCTTATTTCTAGTGCGGTATTGTAGGCAAGTAAAGTTTCATTCTGGTTTTTCTGAAAGGAATTCAATAAGAATCTTTATTACTCAGGATGATATAAAGTGCCTTCCTACAGCGACTTTACCGTACTGAAAGGAGCATGGCGATTTGTCTCATTAACTATCCCAATGAGCAGGGTTTGTAACGAAAATTGCCACATTCGGTAGTGACTGATGGCTTGAGTCTCATTAACCAGCCCAATGAGCAGGGTTTGTAACGTGCGGCGTGTAATAGAGGCCGACAGTGAACATCAGGTCTCATTAACCAACCCAATGAGCAGGGTTTGTAACTGGCGTTCGCCTATGTCACGATAGGCTAGGCATTGTCACCTATTTTGCGAGCGGTGTCATTTTCGGCCATTTTAGCACGTTGAAATCTCCCGGTTTTCTCTGGTTTATCTGAGATTGGCACTGCACCGCTCGCGTGGTTTCGGCAGTTAATCGCCGCGTTTTCGTCCAGCTCCAATTCGGAACCGCAACTTTTGCAAGTAGCGTATTGCGAGCCGCGAAGCCTTTTCTCGGTGACGTAGCCGCATTTGTGGCATGTCGCCGTCATTTTGCCGGTGATCGTTTCGACAGTTGATCCGGTTTTTGCCGCTTGTTTGCTTATCCATTCTTTCAGCGAATAGATTGCGGCGATTACGCGATTTCTCCGGGCGGATTCGGGCAGCGCATTATCGACAGCTAAATCGTCTTTCGCTTTGGTTCTCGACATCGTACTGAGCGGTGTATCGGTTACCGCTAGAACGGCATAGCGCTCTGCCAGTTCTTTGGCGATGTGGCGATAGATTTCCTCCCGCCATTTCACGGCGTTTCGCCGGCATCCGGTATATGATCGGCGCAATGCAGCATCTGACTTTAGCCACGCTGCGTAACGCCTTGACTCTTCTTGGGCAAACCCGCATCCGCGCCAGATAGTCATCAAATGATTGACGGCATCTACCGAAGGCCTATTTCTCAGCAATCCTTGGATCGACTCGCGCCATTCTTGCGGCGCCTCGTCTCGGTTATCCTGGTAGAAGGTGCGTAGCCAAGACAGCATTTCATTTCGGGCATCGTCTGCGGCTTTTTGGATTGTCTCGGCAGCTTCGAATTTGCTAACCAATTCTGCCGGAATGAAATATTCGATTTTTTTGCCTGCATCATCGACGACAACGGCAACCCGTAGACGCCCGCCGAATTGCCGCCAGCCAAGATTAACCCCGGCAATGTTCCGCTTTGGATGCTCGATGTCAACCTCTGGCAGGGCAACAGTAAAGCAGGCGTGCCATTTGTATTTCTGCTTGCCGTCGTGCGGCACTTTGACGACTTCGACCGCCTTGATAACTCCGTCTGCTGGTATTGGCCGGTGGTAATTGATTTCGCTGAACAGTTGGCGGCGGAACCGCTTGCCTGCGTCGTCTTTTCCGGTAAAAGCGGTGAATGCGAATCGACCCTTGGTTTTATTGGTGGTGACCAGGTTGGTCAACTGCGCTTGCGAGTGACTGCCGGCCAGTAATTCGGTAACAGTCATCCCACCCTGAATTTGGTTGACGAATCGACCTGAGCCGTCGAAGGACTTGAAGTGCAGCCGGCCGCCGTCTTTGATTGCCTTTGATTTCGCTGTTTCGAATGACTCGATCACGGCGTTGTAATTTCCCCAAAAGCAACCGCTTTGCTGGCGGGCCAGTTTCACATTGGTCTTGTAGACTTCATTTATCGGTGCCTGAGATTCTTTCGGGATCGCTTTCTGAATGGCTTTGCAGATTTCCCAAAGCGCCTTTCGCCGGCCTAGTAGCTCGTCTTTTCTGACGCGCAATTCGTCTGACGGCTCTTTGCTTCGGGTGGCAATGCGTTCAGCTCTGATCGCATCGTAAAGATTGTCAATCGGTTCCCGCAACGCTTCGATTTCGTCTTGCGCTGCGGCATATTCCGCCGACGTTGATCGGCATAAATCCTTAAATGACCGCTCTCTTTGCCGATCTATCTCAATCAGCCTGTTCCATAGATCGTTCATCCGGCGAAGCTCATTTTCGCAGTCTTCGGCGAAATTTTCTGGCGCCTTGAGGCTATATTTGTAAGTTCTAATCATAAATGGACTTTCAGATAAATATCACAACCAACGACGAATGACCCAGTTAATTTCCTTGAAATTAATCTTGTGACCAGGAATGAAGCTTTCGGTTTGCCCAGATTGCGCCAGGCCGGACGAACCAATGTCGCCAATGCCTTGCAGTCGCATGTTTTCGCGAGCAACGTCGAAGCCATCGGTATGGCGCACCAGAATCTCCAGGCGCTTTAGCGAGTCCGGCTCAATGTCCTTGGGAAAATACAAATCGCAGCGGCCGAATCCGCCAGCCCTGGCCACTCGGCCGCGAATTTGATGCAAGGTATTGAGGCCGAGCCGTTCCGGATGGACGATGACCACATGGCGTAGTCGCGGTAAATCGATACCGGTCTCGATCGCCGTGGTGCTGATAAGCAGGTCAGCGTGATTGTCGCGCATGGCCTGTACCGCATCCAGCTTATCAATGTCAGATAACTTGCCATGAATATACCGTACGCGTCCTGGAAATATCGTGTTCCAAAGTTTGAATGCGCCTTCTGCGGATTTACGGTCTTTGATCGACTGAGTGGACGATTCCGCCAAAGGATACACTGCTAAGGCTTGATGGCCGGCCAAAATAGTACGCTTAAGTGATTCGAACAATTGATTGCGATGGGTGCGGGTAACTAGTCGCGTTTTGATTGTTTTTTGGATGTGCGGTTTGGTTAAGCGCGAAACATTCATGCCGGCGAAGGTTGCCAGAGCCGCTGTACGCGGAATACAGGTTGCTGTGCAGTTTAGAAAATGGGTTCGATCGCCAATTAATGCCTGGATTTGAGCGAGTCCAAACTTCTGCGATTCGTCACAGACGAGCAAATTGATCAATCGGTTTTTCGGCATGCGATGCAAAAGTGCTGTGGTGCCGATTACAAAGCGGGCTTCAAAACCAGAATTTCCCTGACTTCCAATCACCAACGACGGCGCAAGGTCCGGCCACCATCCGGAAATCGCGTCCCGTGTTTGTACAGCGAGTGGTTGATTGGGACATAACCAAGCCACGGTGCCACCAGATCGGAACACCGCGGCAGCGGCAGCGGCCGCGACATAGGTTTTTCCGAAGCCTACGTCAGCTGACAACAGCCGGTTCATTGGAATATCCGAGCGCATGTCTTGGCAAATTTCCTCGACAACCATTCTTTGTTCTTCGGTCGGTGTCAAAGATGTTTCCGATAACAATCGCGCTGGCAGTCCGGATTCGATCGCTAATGCTGTATGGCTGTTTGGCGGCCTTTGCGCCTCGCGTTTCGCGCGTTGCAGTACATTCCATGTCGCGACCAGTTTTAGCAGCTTAACTGCATTGGTACCGATTTCAGGCGTCGGTGGACTATGAATTGTCATTAACAAATCGGCCAGTTTGGCGCCACCTTTGCCTGTGAGTACCAAGCCGACTCTTGCGGATTCTTCGTCAAGGGTCCAATTTAATTCATCTATCAACCTTTCCGCGCACATTGGTATTGCTTCGGGGAGCAATTCCTGCATCTGATCGAATACCGTTTCGGGTTTGATGACGCTGGTTTTTCCCGGATAGATCGGCATTATCCGACCCACGTTAACCTCATTCAGCCACTGAGGATTTTTTAGGATAGGCAAACCTGAGAAATAACCCATCGTGCCAGTAATTACTATCGGGCGATTTATTTTCACAGCCACTATAGACAGATGGTATTTAGTGTTACCGAAAAAAGTCGCGCTAATTGAGCGATCAGCTATATCGACCAGTTTGAGGGTGAGTCGACTCGGTACAACGCCATTTGTGGCCGTATAATTTGACAATATTCCACGTACAACACAATCCTTTCCTTCTTGCCAGTCGGCGTACGAATCAACGATGGCCTGTTCTCGCAAATCAATATACGTCTTCGGTAGTAATAGTGGCAATTGCCATGTCGCAGAAATACCGAGTGATTTTAGTTTACCCAGTGTCATGGTTTTAATCCTCTTTCACTTATTTTGTCTGAGCAGGGTTAATGCTCTCATGACTTAAGATATATGCAACTATTCAATATTTGTGTCTGTTTGTCTTATTCTGACAAGGCTGTTGCAAATTGAGCCGTGCTATTCCCGTCGCTTGTTGATCGGCTTATCCCATTGCGTATTTGTCCATCACGAGTACTTTGTGCTAGTGGGATTAACTTAATTTACGTCTAGTGACCCGGCCTTAAACTTCAATTTAACTTTGCGAGACACTAATGGATTCAAATACCCTATTACCAGACGAAAAACACTTTCCATATTACTCCGGTCCTGGTGTGGCCTTTATAACCATATCAGTCAATGGAGTTTGCTATCAAATAATGTACTGTCCTTACATGATAACCAATGAACGGGCGAAAACAGACTATCACCCATTACAAATAAGACTGGTGAAATGTTTTGTGGGAAGTGTTAATAATGGCGATCCAATTTTTGAATGTGTTTCACTATTCCACGGTTTTGAAGGGGCTAAGAGATTGGTTTATTCTCTCATTAAAGGTGAGCGACCAGAACAATAAAACAAGGGTTGCATAGTTTTGGTTTTGTATTACCGTTAAAACATTACTTAATCACTACAAGGTATCACGATATGGCTTCTCTAGAGAATCTTGAAACAGTTATTACTGATCGATTAAATGAAATGATTGAATCGCGATTTGAGCTGATTAAAAATGCTCAATTCCTGAGCGTTTTGGGTATCGATAATAAAACGACATCCGCCTATTACATTGGTCATTGCATAGAGTCCGTTGCCGAGCAGGTGATTAATGAGCTTTGCACACAACTTACACGACAGCATTCGAATGGAACACCGGCAAGAATTAGCGTTGACACCGGTCTGTATAAAATAATTTCCGATCGATATAGCAATGATTCTATTCGCGATTATTATGTCCGCCACTCGGAAGGCGATCTGAATGAAGACAAAAAATTAGTTTCGGTTTATCTGTCATATGTCGATTTTGCCGGTATCACCCAATCAATCAAGGAGCAGATCAAAAACTTAGAAAGCGAAGGACTGTCAATGTTGGCAACAAGTATTGTCGATGAATTCGGATTAAAGCATTTTGACCGACATTTTTCGTTTTATGCGAAAAGCGGCTGGTTCATTTGCCAAACCTATGCGCCGAATTGGAATCATAGCTTCGATAGGCGATGCCATGATCGATACGGTAATATTCTTAACGCATTTCGATTAATTCTAAACGATACCGGTATCGATTTAGAGTCCAGTTTTGCGCAGTATGTTAGCGCTGTTAAGGGATTAACTTATTCATCTTCAAAGATTGAGTCTCGAACCGTGTTTGGTAAAGGCTCTTCGCTACAAATCGCCTGTTTTAAAGACAAGGTGGAGTATCGTTTCACTCGCAGCGCTTTTGAAGCCTTAACCGCTTTTTTAATGCTCAACGGTTTCGAGACTCAAGCGGCGGCGATCGTCGCCAGAATGAATACCTTGCAGGCGGCGTAAGATGGAGCAGGTGTATTTACCCGCCGAATTGGGCCGACTGGTTTCCAGAGGTAGCCAAGCAGAGAAACCCGGTTCGCTGGCCGGCTTACACGAGACACGGAAAGAAACGCTATCGCAGTTTTTTACGCCGGCTTGGCTGACTCGCTACCTGTGGAACGTTATACAACCAGCGTTCGATGACCAACAGCGTTACCGCTTGCTCGATAACAGTCTCGGCAATGCCGGGCTGTTCCGGTTTGCCGATCCGAAACGCTTCCATTTATGCGGCTTGGATGTCGACGAAGCGTTGTTAAACCAGGTCATTCGAATCATCGACACCACAAAATTCGAAACGGATTTCGTTGCCGCCGGTATGGAGAACGTAGAGCTAGACCGATTTAGCGCGGCGCTGATTAATCCGCCTTTCTCGATCACGCTATCCAGCCCGCATATGCACGCTTACGAAGGGATCACGCATTACGGGAAACACGGCCCCAACACCTCGGCTTTATCCCATGAATACGCACTCGCTCAAGCCCTAGCCCATTGCGATATCGTCGCGGCCGTGGTGCCGGCCTCTGTCATGGCCTTAGTCGAATCGATCCCGGCCTATCGTGCCCGGCTCCGGGCGGTATTCGTTCTACCCCGCGATACGTTTCAGGCTGAAAATGTCGAATCGGTGAACACGGTATTACTCATTCTCGGCTCGGAAGACCAACGCAATCCAGCGCATGGTCAACGCATTGTTCGGGAAACCATCACACCCGAATCGATACCGCCTTATTTGGAAAATTTGTCCTGCCGTACCCGTGAAGAGTTAGGGAAATCGACCTTCCCGATTCGTCCCGTGTTGGTGGAAAGTAGCAAGGCGGTCGTGACGACGCCGCTCAGCGACGATAAAACGGTGATCCTCGGTCGGGCTGGACGCTGGATTAAGCTCAAATTTCGCGATGGCGCCACCGAAGGCCGGGTTATGAATACCTTGTATCGGAGCCGTCTGTATTCGACAGAAACTCACCGCTATCCAAGATCGACCCGCTATGCTGGTCAATTTCAAATCAATTTAGATGTAATTAGCCTTCAGCCGGATCCTTTCCTGGCTTTGCGGCAGGTCTCGGAAACCATACGCGCTGCCGGCGGACAACCGATCATTTCAACGGAACTGATCGGCGGCCTGAAAGCGATTATTCGGGAAAACGCCAAGATGCAAATCCCGTTCAGTCGCACGGTGTACCGAAAAGGCACACCCCAATTTAGCGCCATTGCCGGCAAGATGGGTTTCATCGATCCCGCTGAACCGGTGTCGGTGGTTCGTAAAGGCGATACAGTTCAGGCAAAGCGAGAATCATCCGGGTTTGTGGTGACCACATCGCGCGGCGCCTTTACCTGCGACGAAGTGCGGTTTTTCGATTACTTTGTGCCGCAAAGCGAGGTAATCGACGCCGGTTACTGGGAAACGATTTATCCTCCGATCGCGCAGAGCTTTCCCCGCGATATAGACCGGTTAAAAATCAAGGCCCAGGCATTAGGGATTGATCGCTGGTTAACCTGGGATTTTCAGCTAGAGGACTTATGCGAATTGGCGTTTAAGCCTCGCGGGGCGATCTGTGCTTGGCAAATGGCGCTTGGTAAATCTCGGCTGGCCATTTCATTGGCCTTATTACTGGAGGGAAGATCACTTATCGTGCTGAAATCGCGCTTAGTGGCCGAAATGGAAAATGAACTTCAAACACTGGGATTCAACGATTACACGATCATTCGGGAGCGTTCCGATCTTTCCGCGCTTAACAAACTTAATGTCATCAGCTATGAACGCCTAAAACGCCCTTTTGACCCACGCTATCCGAAATTAACCCTGGCTAAAGCCCTGAGAAAACGGATTAAGAACGTGATTTGCGACGAAGGCGGGCTGCTGGCGAATCAATTTTCTCAGCAAAGCCAAGCGGTTTGGTGCTTGGGCGCCAAACGGCGGTATATATTCGATGGCACGCCGTTTCCTAACTATGTCAGAGAATCGCAAAGCCTGGCGGCATTCACCGCTGGTCAGGAGCGCGCCTATCAACCTTTTTCCTTAAAAGGCGGCTTTCTGGAGCGGCGCTTGTTCACCAGTGCGGAGTTTCAACCGACCGGCCGGGATGAATTCGCCAAACGCTATGTAACGCTGGAATGGGCAACCAACGAATTCAAGGATACTCACGAACGGGGCGCCAAGCGTGAAATACCGAAAATCAACCCGGCTTATCTCAACGATTACCGAGCCTGGATAGCCCCATTGGTTAAGCGCCGCGTGCAACAAGAACCGGACGTGGCCAAGTATGTTCACTTTCCGGAACCTAGATTACACCCGCCGATTAAGGTCGATTGGGCAATCGATCATTTAGTGCTCTACATCAAAACCGCTGAGGAATTCGCCAGTTGGTACCAGCAATACGCCAAGGCACAAACAGACCAACAGAAAGCGCTCAATTTAACCATGATCCTGGCACGGCTTGAGGCCTGTTTCAAGGCGGCCAATACCCCTAGCATCGTCTCCGGCTACGGCCGGGGTTTCACGGAGCTGACCACCAAAGAACTGGCGTGTATTGAACTGGTGAAACAGCAAGTCGCACAAGACTTGAGGCCGATTGTATTCGCGCGCAATCCCTTGGTGCTGCGCAGACTGTCTAAAGCGTTAGACCAATCCGGGATCAGCCATTTGGTGTTTTCCGGGGAGGAAACCATCGACAAGCGGATTAGCCGGCTAAACGACCGCATCCGCAACGGCACCGATCAGGTCATGCTGGCCAGCTTGGGCGTGACACAAGACGGATTGAATTTGCCGATGCTCAATAGTGTGATCTTCTACAACCGCAGCTACAAAGCCCGCGAAGAAAGCCAGGCGATCTACCGATTAATTCGGCCCCAACAAAAATATGCGGTGAATTGTTATTTCCTGGAATTAGCCGGCAGCATCGACGAGTACATGAGTCAATTGGTGTCGTGGAAGAAAATCGCCAGCGAAGCCAGCTTGGATTACGGCGATCAGGTCGACGGCGCCGATTTTGTGCATTTCGACGCCTTCATTTACCGCTTCATTAACTCGATTACAGAACTAAGAGAAACCTTGGCTTGCATTAAACAGGCAGCGTGAGACGATAACTAAAAGCCCATCTATTTATCAGAATTATTTCAAGCGCTGATTATACGGCTGTTAACTTGTACATACGGAGATATGAATTATGTTTTCTGTTAGTTATTATTTCAAACCTGACACTCCTCTATCTGACTTTGAAGTGAATAGCTCCCATCCTCATAGGGTGCTAAATGGCGGCGGCTCTGGCTGCGCAAATGATTATCCTGACGAGCTGTGGGCTCGCGCACAACAGCGTTATGCCGAGTTGCTATTGTTTGCCCAGAATTGCCAAAATAAACCGACAGTCCGCTTTGAATGGAAAAAGGGCTGGCCTGCTGGATATGTCGTTTGTGAAGGCTCGTTCTGCTCCCTTGATGGTCACCCCGATGAAATATCAATGCCTATAATACCGAGCGACAAAACACCAAGAGTCCGTATAGAAAGTTAATAATGAATGCTTTAAAGCCATACAAAACCATTAATGAAATTCAGATAGTTCCTGATGAACATGGTCTCGCTGAAACCGTCTATATTCGGCTTTCTGGACTTTCTATGGCGATCACGGCTAAATGCCTTGAGATTAGAACGGACAAGCAAGGTAATATTGCCTATATTTTATTAGACCGGTTAATTCATAGCGATTCTGATATCGGCTTTGAACTGCAAAAACCTGATCACGATAATATTTATTATGCGGTAAGTGGGTGTTATGTTAGCGAATTATGTAGGATTGATTAAAGTTAAACTCAAGACGTATGTATCTTATAGCGCATTGTCAGACCATTTTAGACGTCTGATATTAGACTATTCGCCTTTTCGCGCCGTTTATGTTGAGAATAATGATTCGATCGGTTGTCTTACCCCGTCCGCCGCCATCAAGGAAGCAAAGGATTGGAAGCTTGATGAAGAACGAATCTGGGAGACGGATTGTGGCGATTTCGATGTACGCTTATTTGGTTTCCTTGTTAAACGGTTCTGATGGAATATAAATTATAATACTCTGTATTTCTATATAATCTAATGAACGGCTAATGAAACTAATGGTTGATATTCTAATTTCGATTGCTATCGTTTTCGCCGCGTCCTTAGTCTTAGGCAGGCCACCGGAATGGCTGAACGACGCTGCAAATGATAATCCTTTATTAACGGCTATATTCTTGACCTTGTGTAGTTTCTGCTCATGGATGATGACTTTTGTGCCGAGTCGAAGTAATGATTAGGTATATCTATACAGATGGCAGCGAAGGTTACGAATACCAAGTAGGCGACTTGGTGATTGTAACTCCGGATCACTACAATCAAACCCGATGTGAAGCCGAAATTGAAGCGATAGGTGAAGTAGTTGGCCTATTGCCTTTAATTGACGAATGGAATCGCCACACTGGAACCTATCTTGTTAGGTCTCCAGTGTTTTACGGGGCTGATAAATGCGTTGGGTACCAACTTAGGCCTACCGCAGAAACCATAAAAGTCGCAGAATTAATTTTCGTTGACGTTAAAACTATCCCTAAAAACAATTGAGAATGAATCAGATCGAAGGCAATAGTATCGGGCAAATGCAAGAATTGAAAAATCTGGTCGAACGTGAAAGTACAGGCTTGGAATTTTGCCTTGGACGGTGGGTTGTTGTGGCCGGGGTAAAGCAAAACAACGAATCATTCTCCATAGATAATTTGGATATGGAGAATGGTAGATGGATTGGCTGCATCATGCACGTGGGGTCGAATTATGTGGATGTTAAAGAACCTCATACCGGAGCACAAAGTTGGCGTACTCGACGTGTCCATTTCGGTGATGTTTGGAAAATTCTGACGCCGCTTGAAAACGGAGCCTCTTACGCCTTTTGCTCAGATGATCGTGAACAGGTTCTTACGGGTTTAGATTACTCCCACCGCGTAGAATGAATGCCCCGTGCATTCTGCCATCTCAAAGGCTTCTTTGAACCGCTCGGAGACATAAAAAGCGGCTCTAGCTTCCATCAACCTAACAACTTCCAGGCCCTTGAGTTTCTCAGTCTGAAGCACCGGAATGCGAATGCCACGTACTTTTCCCACTCGCTCAGGAAGAAAATAATCAGGAGGGTAAACATCGTAGTCCGAATGTTCCAAATCCAGCGCCCCCTCGACCAAGTTCACGATGTTGGCGATGGAATAACCAGGAATTTCCGTACCGTCCGGGCGCAATACATGTAACGGTAGCCATTGAATACCGCCGATACCGGCATTTTCCAGCGCTCGACGCAGACGGAGGGAGTAAATGGGGAAATGAAGATACGTCTGGAGCGCGTCGTCTGGATCACCATCATCTTCTGGAGTGCTTGCCTTTATCCAGGCGGCCTCATTCCAATCAGCTACTAGAGGTGTACCCCCCCACAAATCCTCCTCATCAACGCCCATCAAATCTCCTTTGTCGGCGATATAAGGTTTAATGACAGTATTGTCATGACGAATTACTTTGTACCAATTCATTTGTTGATTCCGTTTCCTTTAACGATATCTGGATTTTTAAGCAACTCCTGTTTAAGCGCATCCAGCTCAGAACGCAAGGCCTTCTCATAGTTACTACCAGATAACCCCCGCGTCG
Source organism: Methylomonas sp. HW2-6 (assembly GCF_052474525.1). NCBI lineage: Bacteria > Pseudomonadati > Pseudomonadota > Gammaproteobacteria > Methylococcales > Methylococcaceae > Methylomonas > Methylomonas sp. HW2-6. The sequence goes on along the minus strand of NZ_CP184122.1, from coordinate 3,732 downwards.
TATCTTGTAGCCTTTCAAGAACATGGTCATGATAGACTGGTGAATGCCTGCCGGCGTGACCTTCCAACAATACCTTGTTAGTGAGGTCGTTAAGATTCATTCCAGCCTTGTCGAATATCTCTTTGAATTGTGCTGTGTAACCAGTCTTAATCGCTTTGTCAGTGGCGATATGGTGCAATTGCCCATAGCGTTTCAGGGTATCGCGGACGGACTCGGTGGAGCCGGCGGCGGGCGTGTCGGTGGTTTTAACCACTTGGCCCAGCGCGTCGTAGTCCAACTGGCGGATTTGGCCCAGGGTATAGCTGTCGATCTTGGGCTGGGTGACGCTTTTCAGGCGGCCATCCTGGCTGGCGTTCCAGTAACTGTAGAGCGTGCTATTGCCGTTGGGATCGGTGACCGACTTGACCCGGCCTGCGGCACCGTAGTGGTATTGACTGAAAAACGTGCTACGGGCTACGCGGGCTTATTGCCGGCGTTATCTTGATAAGGCGCAACGGTCGCGAACGATGCGCCTCCTTGCATAGGCAGCATCCTATCGGCCATCAAATTTAGCGCACGTTATCACGTCAATGCAGATTTATGCTCGTGTGTTTTTCAAAACATTCCTCATCGCGAAGGACTCTGTAGGCAATTGGCAAATTGAGCGCCGAGGCTACCATAGATGCTTGTTTCAAAAAATCCAATACCGACTCGGGAATCTGATGCCGAAATATAATGTCGAGACGAAAATTTTTGCCAATAGCATCAGGATAACTGTCGTAAATTTGCCCTGACTCAACAAATCCAAAATAAGAATTTAATTTCGCTTGTAGCATGAGCAAATGTTTGATTTCGTCTGCCCAATTCCACGAATCAATAATACTTAGCACAATAACATTGCTGTCTTTTTCACTTCCAACCGCATCAATTACTTCGCAATTCTCTAAACTCATGTCAAGGCTTTCTGAAAATGTTAACAACAGAAGGGGGAATTGGTGTGCCACCCACATAAGGAGTTTTACCGTTTCCAACAACTACTCCACCATAACTTTCTAATTCGGGAAAAACAATTGCTTGGTTTGGTGTTAATGGGGCCGTAGGCGACGATTTCATTTCTGACAACATTGTAGCTCCGTTATCAATGCTTGTACCTAAAGCATCAAGTCGGACTTTTAAGCCAGATGGACCATTCGACTTTACTGATATTTGAGGCTGAATATTTGTTTGGGTTTGAGGAAGTATATTGTTTATTACCTGTGTTTCCCAAGTCGCCCCATTCGCTTTATTCTGCATTAAAACATCCTTTGTTCCAAGCCCAAACGCGAACCTGACATCGGTTCCCGGAATTTTAGGAGCCACGGAATCCAGCACATTATAGAATCCAGTCCGCGCTTGATTTCCCAGGAAGTTTGCAATCGAAGGTGTTGAATTAACCTGTCCTTGTGAGCCACTGATAAACCCTTGAATTGGTGTACTGATCGAAGCGGGTAACTGGCCGACTCCGTTGTTATAGCTTGTAGCAATTTGGTTGCCTATATCGGCGTATAAATCGCTACGCGCATTTACGTAACTGGTCGTTTGCGTATCAGCCCATGTCAATACGCGATTTGCCAACAAACCATTGGGGTCGTTGAAGTTAATCGGATTATTGTGGACATAGCTGTAGCGGTTGAGCCCATCGATGTAGCCTAGCGGGTCTCTTTGCGTGAAGCGGACTTGATTCGGATCGTAATACCGCGCCCGATAGTAAATCAGCCCGCTGGCGTCGGGCTCTCTGCCGGTGTAGCCGTATTGCGGTATCGTGCCGGTGCCGCCGATCTTGGCGCCGTAGGCGTCGAAACGCTGAGTGGCAGTGACGGCCTTGGCGGCGTTGGTGGTGGCAAGGACGGAGCCCAGGCCGTCCTGGTGGTAGTACTGGGCCGTGGCGGTCGGCAGGTTGATGTTACCGGTCAGCCGGGCCAAGGGGTGGTCGGTACCGGCCTGCACGTAGACGGCATTGGCGGTGGTCCAGTTGCCGCTCGGGTATTCGGCGTAGATCGAGTTTCCGTCGTAGTGGTAGTTGGTGACGGTGGCGCCTTCGCTTTTCCGGATTCTTCTGCCCTGGTCGTCGTATTGGTAACCGGCGATGGTGGCGCCGTTGACCTGAATTTGATTTAGCTGGCTGAGGCTGTCGTATTGGTATTGGCTTTGGCTGCTGCCCGCGCAAGCCGTATCGCTGGTCCGGGTAACGGCAGTACCGCTGCATTTTTTGCTCTGGTTGCCGGCGTCGTCGTAGAGATAGGCTTCCAGCAAGGTGCCGTTGAGGTCGGTTTGCCGGACTTCGGTCAGTTGCTGGCCGGCGTTATGTCGGTAGGCCGTGGTGGCGGTGGCCGGGTTGCCGATTTGTTTCTGTACCCGGTTGCCGTAGACGTCGTGGCCGAAGCTTTGGGTTTGGGCCAGTGTACCGTTTTGGACTTGCGTCAGCCGGTCCAGTGCGTCGTAGCTGTAGGTGTAACTCAGCGTGGCTTGGCCGCTGAGGGTTTCCTGATTGGTCTTTCTTCGGCCCAGGCCGTCGTAACTGTATTGGCTTTGGGCAATGACGGTCGCGGCGTTTTTGTGGGCGATTTTGTTTAAGGAGTTGTCGGCGTTCCAGACCAGGGTTTGACTGATGCCGTTGGGATAACGGGCTTCGACCAGCCGACCGCCATTGTCGTAATCGAAAGTGTAGTGGTCGTAGTTGGGCGCCCACAGGCTAGTGAGGCGGCCGACCTCGTCGTACAGGTAGTCGGTGCGGCGGCCGTCGTTATCGGTCAGGCTGTCGAGCTGGCCGCCGGGGCTCCAGGCATAGCTCAGAGTAAGGTGGCCGCGGTTATCGTTGACGGTTGCCAAGCGGTGGCCGGCGTCGTAGCCGTAGTCGGAGGCGGCTTCGAGCTGGCTGCCCGGCGCCGGGCTCCAGGTTTCGGCGCGGATGGTTTGGCCCAAAGGGTTGCGGTCGTACTCGATTTTGCGGCCGTCTTCGGCGGTGACGCTCAGTAACTGGTGACCGTAGTCCCAGACGTAAGTCAGGGTGTGGCCTGAGCTGCCTGGCGTTTGTCGGGTCTTGACGTTGTTGTTCAGGTCGTAAGTGTAGGTCGTGACCTGATTGTTGGCGTCGGTCTCGCTGAGTTTGCGGCCGAAGTCGTCATTGACGTAACTGACTTGGGTAGTCACCGTGTCGCTGGCCGATACGCCGCTGTCGGCGTTGATGGCCGTGCCGCCGTCGGCTGTGGTCTGGCCGGCCTTGATTTCCGTCAAATGGCCCAGGTTGTTGTAGACGTAGCGGGTGACGGGGCGGATGGTTTGGTTGAAGGTGGCGCTGCTCGGGTTTTGATCGACATAAGCCGGCCCGGCCACGCGAATCAAGCGGCCCAACGCATCATAGCGTTTCAGGGTATCGCGGACGGACTCGGTGGAGCCGGCGGCGGGCGTGTCGGTGGTTTTAATCACTTGGCCCAGCGCGTCGTAGTCGAACTGGCGGATTTGGCCCAGGGTATAGCTGTCGATCTTGGGCTGGGTGACGCTTTTCAGGCGGCCGTCCTGGCTGGCATTCCAGTAACTGTAGAGCGTGCTATTGCCGTTGGGATCGGTGACCGATTTGACTCTCCCTGCGGCATCCAGTTTGCGGCTGACGTGGTGGCCGGCCTTGTCGTAGGCCTTGGTCCAACGGTTGACGGCGTCGTAATCAAAGCCCAGCGTGTAGTTGTCCGGGTCGGTGATTTGGGTCAGGTTGCCGGC